>NZ_JBCODG010000051.1:0-33120 GCF_040928965.1 Bacteroides sp. 2201st1_D9_2201SCRN_220225
GTCTTCAGGACGGTGATGTGATTCTTGTCAATCCTTATCAGACCCTGGTGCAGATATTGGGTAAGGTAAAGCGTCCTATGTATTATGAAATGAAGCCTACGGAAACAATCGGTACGTTGCTGAGATATGCCGGCGGCTTTACGGGCGATGCATATAAAAAAGCCATCCGTCTTGTACGCAAGAGCGGACGCGAGCATCAGATTTTCAATGTGGACGAAATGGATTATTCGGTATTCCGCCTGGAAGACGGTGATATGCTTACGGTGGATTCCGTTCTCAACCGTTTCGAGAATCGTGTAGAGATTCGCGGTGCTGTTTACCGTGAGGGCTTGTATCAGCTGAGCGGAGAGGTGAATACCGTAAAACAGTTGATAAAGAAAGCGGAAGGTGTACGTGGAGATGCTTTCCTAAATCGTGCCGTAATCAATCGTGAACATGAGGATTTGACGCGCGAGGTTATTTCCATAGATTTGAAAGGCTTGTTGAAAGGTGTGGTTGCGGACATTCCTTTGCAAAAGAATGATATACTTTATATTCCCAGCATTCAGGATCTGAAAGAAGAGCCTACAGTGACTATCCATGGTGAGGTTGCAGATCCGGGTACTTATCTTTATGCCGACAAGATGACCATCGAGGATTTGGTTTTGGAATCGGGTGGCTTGCTTGAAGCGGCTTCTACAACGAAAATAGATGTATCGCGCCGTATTAAATCTCCCAAAAGCACGGACGACAGTAATATTGTAGGCCAGACATTTACCTTTGACCTGAAAGACGGCTTGCTGATAGGAGCGGGGAGCGAAAATTTCTATTTGGAGCCTTTTGATGAAGTGTATGTCCGTAAAAGCCCTGCTTATCGCAAGCAGAAAAATGTGGGGATAATAGGAGAGGCATTGTTTACCGGTACTTACGCGTTGTCCAAGAAGAATGAACGTTTGAGCGACCTGGTCGCTAAAGCCGGTGGTGTTACATCCGATGCTTATGTAAGAGGAGCCCGTCTTATCCGTAAAATGTCGGAGGAAGAGCTTCGCAGAAAGGAAGATGCCACCCGCATGGCTATAAAGGTCGGTGCAGATTCAACTACTTTATATGTATATACGGTAGGCATTCATCTGGATGAGGCTTTGAAAAATCCGGGTTCTGATTATGATATGGTGTTGCGCGAGGGGGATGTATTGTTTATTCCTGAATATGTAAGCACAGTGAAAATCAACGGTGCCGTGATGTATCCTAATACCGTACTGTACAAAGAGGGAGAGAACAGCCGTTACTACATCAATCAGGCGGGCGGATATGCTTCGAATGCCAAGAAGCGCAGTGCTTTTGTGGTTTATATGAATGGTACTGTATCCCGCATACGCTCCGGTAGTAAGACGGCAATCGAGCCCGGGTGTGAGATTATCATCCCGACTAAGGATCCAAGTAAGCGTATGAGCGTGGCCGAAATGGTAGGTATGGGTACTTCTATTGCCACTTTAGGCACAATGATTGCTACTTTGGTTAATCTCTTTAAGTGATAAGGACAATGGACGAAAGTAAAATACAAAAGGCTCCGCAAAAACCGGAGGAACAGGAAATCGATTTGATTGAGTTGGCTCAGAAAGTGTGGGCCGATCGTAAAATGCTTTATAAGGTATGCGGTATTGCGGCAGTGATTGGCTTGATTGTAGGATTCAGCATTCCTAAAGAGTATTCTACGGAAGTGACATTGGCTCCCGAAAGTGCAAGTAAAGTGAATGCCGGGAGTATGGGGGCATTGGCTGCTATGGCTGGTATCAACTTAGGCGGTTCTGTCGGAGAAGATGCCCTGTCGCCCGAACTGTATCCCGATATCGTTAAGTCAACTCCTTTTCTGCTGGAGTTGTTTGATGTAAGGGTCAAAGACCAGAAAGGTAAAATAGATACGACCTTATATGCTTATCTGGATAAATACCAGCGTTCGTCATGGATGGGTGCTGTAATGTCTGCGCCATTCAAGGCTTTGGGTTGGACCTTGTCTTTATTCAAGGATAAACCGGAGAAGAAGGAAGGAAAAATCGATCCGTTCCACCTGACATTGGATGAGGCGAAGGTGGCGGATGCTTTGAGTAAGCGTATCTTGGTTACGATTGATAAAAAAACAGGGGTTACAACTTTGGAGGTTACTATGCAGGACCCTTTGATTTCGGCTTCGTTAACTGATACCGTGATGCATTGTTTGCAGAATTATATCACAAATTACCGTACCAATAAAGCTCGTCATGATTTAGCTTTTACAGAAAAGTTATATAAAGAAGCAAAGGCGGATTATGAGAAAGCTCAGAAAAAATATGCTACTTTTGCAGATGCCAACCAGAATGTGGTTCTGTTAAGCTATCGTGCCGAGCAGGAACGTTTAAAAAACGAAGTTGAGCTGGCTTATACTGTTTATACCCAGGTTTCCGGACAATTGCAGATGGCAAGAGCCAAAGTGCAGGAGATTACTCCGGTATATACGGTTGTGCAACCGGCTACGGTTCCTTTGCGTGCCGCCAAGCCTAATAAGATTATGATTCTTATAGGTTTTGTATTCTTGGCAGGAGTGGGATGTGTTGGCTGGATATTATTTGTGAAGGATTTATTTAAAGATTGGAGAAAAGCAAACAAAGCAATATGATGGCTAATAATGATATGAGTCGTTGGTGTGTTCTGTATACGGCACCAAAGTCGGAGCGTAAATTAGTGCAGCGCCTGCATGCAGCAGGATATATGGCATTTTGTCCTATGCAAATCGTATTCAAGAAGTGGAAAGGACAGACCAAAGAAGTGTTTGCACCTCTGTTCCCCGGCTGTGTTTTTGTAGAAGAAGCGGCGGGTGTGGAGCTTTTTATTGCTTCGCAGGGTGGTGTATCTTTCTTACTGGACGCTGAGGGTCAGAAGCTGTTTGTTTGCGCCGATAAAGCAGAGTTGCCGGCAAAGTTTGTGCATTTGTTGAAATAGAGGCCACTTTCTTCCTGGCATAAAAAAAGCTACATTCCAAATGTAGCTTTTTTTATGCCGGGAAGCATTGTTTTTTTAATCAAACAAACTCTTGAACTTCTTGAAAATCTTCTCCTTGATAGAAGTATTCGGCTTGAAGTTATCCGACCTTTCCATTTCTTCCAGCGCTTTTTTCTCTTCCTTGTTCAGTGTTTCGGGCACATATACGCTGACATTCACCAGCAGGTCTCCGGTTCCGTATCCGTTTACGTTAGGCAGTCCTTTGCCGCGCAGGCGGAGAACCTTACCCGGCTGTGTACCCGATTCGATTTTTACCTTAACCTTGCCGTCAATGGTGGGTATTTCTACTGCACCGCCCAATGCGGCTGTCGGGAAACTGAGCAACAGGTTGTAAATCAAATCATTCTCATCGCGAATCAGTTCCTTGTCCTGCTCTTCCTCTATGAGAATCAGCAGGTCGCCCGGTACGCCGTTGTGTTTGCCCGCATTGCCTTTGCCGCCCATGGAGAGCTGCATGCCTTCGGCTACACCCGCAGGAATTTTCACGGTAACGACTTCTTCGCCGTAAACGATACCTTCGCCTGCACATTCCTTACATTTATTCTTGATGACCTTGCCTTCGCCACCACAGGTAGGACAAGTGGTACGCGTCTGCATTGTGCCGAGGATGGTCTGCTGGTTGCGGATTACCGTACCGCTGCCCTTACAGGTAGGGCAGGTTTCCGCACCGCCGTCTCCTTCTGCACCGGTTCCATGGCAATGGCTGCACGGTACATATTTTTTCAGTTTGAATTTCTTTTCGACTCCGGTAGAAATTTCCTTGAGGTTCAGCTTTACCTTTACGCGCAAGTCCGAACCGCGATAACGGCGTTGTTGTGCACCACCGCCGCCAAATCCGCCGAACCCGCTGAAACCGCCGCCGAACCCACCGCTGTGTCCGCCGAATATATCACCGAACATGGAGAAGATATCATCCATGGACATGCCGCCGCTGAAACCGCCGAACGGTCCGCCGTTGCCGGCAGCGCCACTCATTCCGGCATGGCCGAATTGGTCGTAACGGGCACGCTTGTCCGGATTGCTTAATACATCGTATGCTTCTGCCGCTTCTTTAAACTTCTCTTCGGCTACCTTGTCACCGGGGTTTTTGTCGGGGTGATACTGGATAGCTTTCTTACGATAGGCTTTCTTTATCTCCTCAGCCGATGCTGTCTTTTCGACTTCCAGAACTTCGTAATAATCTCTTTTTTCCATATAACTGTGTATGTTATTCTCCAACCACTACCTTGGCATGGCGGATTACTTTGTCGTTTAGTGTGTAACCGGTTTGTACGCAGTCCAGAATCTTACCTTTCAAAGCTTCGTCGGGAGCCGGAATTACGGCAATGGCTTCGTGGTAGTCCGTGTCAAGCGGTTGTTCTTTGGTTTCGATTACTTTGACGCCGTTCTGGCCTAAAACTGTCATGAACTTGTTGTAGATGAGTTCCACACCTTCTTTTACGGCAGCTACATCGGTGGCGGTCTCCATGTTTTTCAGGGCGCGTTCAAAGTCGTCCACGATAGGAAGAATGCTACTGATGCTCTTTTCTCCGCCGTTCAGGATGAGTTCGGCCTTTTCTTTCATCGTACGTTTACGGTAGTTGTCGAACTCGGCAGAGAGACGCAGGTACTTGTCTTTCTGGTCTTCAATCTCAGCGTTGGCCTTTTGCAGTTCCTGAGTGAGTTTTTCTTCCTCTGTCAGGGCAACTTCTTCTTCTTCTTTCTCTGTTGTTTCTTCACAAGTTTCGTCTTGAGCGTCTTGTGCTTTTAACTCTTCTTCGTTGATGTTTTCTTTTTCTTTAGAGTCCATATTGTTATGCTTGTTATTCTTGTAAAATGATTTTGCTTTCATTGTTGTTAAGGGTTTAAGTTAATATGATACGGTTTTAATAGCAAAAACTTTGCCAAATTGACGGCTTTTGCCAAAAACGCTGCAAAGGTAATATTTTTATGTCAGATTGACAGCGTAATGTGCTATAAATAGAGCGCTAACCTTGTGCGGACAGTAAGTTAACTCGATAGGTTGCAGTCAGTTACCTTTGTTGTATGTATCGGGTTAACTTCATATCATGCAATAAGTTAACTCGTTGTAAGCTGTTTTACCGTATTATTTCGTATCTTTGTACCCGCAATTTGCAGAGTTATAGGTATTAAATTGTAAGTAGTACATAATAAAACAGTAAATATAAAGATGATTACAGTCTCGAACGTATCGGTTCAATTTGGTAAAAGAGTGTTGTTTAATGATGTAAACCTGAAGTTTACAAGTGGTAATTGTTATGGTATAATCGGTGCCAACGGTGCCGGAAAGTCTACTTTCCTGCGTACTATTTCGGGCGATTTGGACCCGACAACGGGGTCTATCATGCTGGGACCGGGCGAGCGCCTGTCCGTATTGAGCCAGGACCACTTCAAGTGGGATGCTTATACGGTGATGGATACCGTGATGATGGGGCACACCGTGCTGTGGGACATTATGAAACAGCGCGAAGAACTCTATGCCAAAGAGGACTTCACGGACGAAGACGGTCTGAAGGTATCCGAACTGGAAGAGAAATTCGCCGAACTCGACGGTTGGAATGCAGAAAGCGATGCTGCCGCCTTATTGAGCGGACTGGGCATCAAGGAAGACAAGCATTATGTGCTGATGGGCGAGCTGAACAACAAGGAAAAAGTACGTGTCATGCTGGCGCAGGCTTTGTATGGCAATCCGGATAACCTGCTGCTGGACGAGCCTACCAATGACTTGGACATGGAAACCGTAACCTGGCTGGAAGACTATCTTGCCAATTTTGAACATACCGTTCTGGTAGTGAGCCACGACCGTCACTTCCTCGACTCCGTTTGTACGCATACTGTGGACATCGACTACGGAAAGATTAACCTCTTTGCCGGAAACTACAGCTTCTGGTACGAGTCCAGCCAGCTTGCTCTCCGTCAGCAGCAGAACCAGAAGGCTAAAGCCGAGGAGAAGAAGAAAGAATTGGAAGAGTTTATCCGCCGTTTCAGCGCCAATGTGGCGAAGAGCAAGCAGACTACCAGCCGTAAGAAGATGCTGGAGAAGCTGAATGTGGAAGAAATCAAACCGTCGTCACGTAAGTACCCGGGCATCATCTTCACTCCCGAACGCGAACCGGGCAATCAGATTCTTGAAGTAGCCGGACTGACGAAAACGCTGGAAGACGGCACGGTGCTGTTCCGTGATGTGAACTTCAATGTGGAGAAAGGGGATAAAATCGTGTTCCTTTCACACGATCCGCGTGCCATGACCGCTTTGTTCGAGATTATCAACGGAAATATGAAGCCGGATGCGGGAACTTTCAACTGGGGTGTTACGATTACCACCGCTTATCTGCCGTTGGACAACACCGCTTTCTTTAATACGGATTTGAATCTGGTTGACTGGTTGAGCCAGTTTGGCGAGGGCAATGAGGTATATATGAAGAGTTTCCTCGGCCGTATGCTTTTCTCCGGCGAAGAGGTGCTGAAGAAAGCAAGCGTACTGTCGGGTGGCGAGAAGATGCGTTGCATGATTGCGCGCATGCAGTTGCGTAATGCCAACTGTCTCATTCTGGATACGCCGACCAACCACCTTGACCTGGAATCCATCCAGGCATTCAACAATAACCTGAAGACCTATAAAGGAAACATCCTGTTCTCGTCTCACGACCACGAGTTCATCCAGACAGTGGCAAACCGTATCATCGAACTGACCCCGAACGGCATCATCGACAAGATGATGGAGTATGATGAATACATCACTTCCGACCACATCAAGGAGCTGAGAACAAAAATGTACAATAAATAATGATTAGCGATTAGTGATTAATAGCGTGTCAAAACAAAAAAGCGTTTGTTATTTTCAGTAGCATTCCCTTATTTGTTGCTTTATTAGGCGCATATTACACGGATTTATTTTATTAGGGGTAATATTACCAAGTTGCTTTTGGTAACATTACCCCTTATTCTTTTTTCCGTGAAATCCGTGTAATTCCGTGCCTAAAAGAAATCCTCAAATTACATCCCACTCCCGTCCCTAAACACTAACCGCTAATCACTAACCCCTATTTTCCGTGTATTTTTAAAATCAATCCTGTTCCCACTACCATCAGTACCGTACAGAGTACGGAGCCTTCAAAGCCGAAAGCGCCGCCGTTTATCAGATTGGCTTCGGGCAGCCGAAGGGCCAGCAAGCCGTTACAGAATTTATTTCCACTGACCTCATAGCCTAATACCGGACCTTGTATCCAGTTCCAGAACCAGTGTAGAGCTATCGGGAAGCAGAGGTTGCGTGTGTATATATAGGATGAACCTAAAAGGATGCCTGCCAGGAGTATGTTGATAAAAGACAGAAAGTCGAAGTTCGGATTGCCTATATGAATCAAGGAGAATAGGGCGGCGGAGAGGAACAAGGCACAAAACTTATTCACCCCGCTTTGCAGCAGGCGTTCCAATACAAATCCCCGTAATGCCAGTTCCTCTGTCACGGCTACCAGCAGGAAGAATACAAGGCTGATCAGTAAGGAAGAGGGATTGAATGCCACTTCTGCAATCTCTACCGCACCTGCCCACAAGGATATGCCGAACCCTACCGCATAAAGAACGGTTGCCAGCAGTATTCCCGACAGCCAGTCCTTCCAACGCATCGTAAAAGAGCGTCCGAGCCCTTCCAGTGAAAAGCCGCGTAAATGCCATACTATCCATGCGGAAAGGAATACGCCTGCCAGCATCAGCGTCTCGCTCAATATGAAATAGGACATCGTATCGGCCTCTTCCTTTCCTAACTTCAGCAATACGGTTGCGAAAGGGACGCTTATTATTGTAATGATGATGACGGCAAGCGCGGCGAATGAAACAATGTCGATTGCCGCTTTTCCAAAACGTTTGGCTTTGGATTCATTTCCGATGGTTTCCATGAGAAAAATAAGTTCGGTTAATTAATATCCGACAAAAATAGCAATAAAAAGAGAAATCATTATTCACGGTTGGCGCTTTCTTCTTATATTTGAAAATTAAATCAATCTGACATTTAAAACATGAACCTGAAAAAGATACTTTTAGTAGCCGGACTGGGCATTATGATATCGAACGTCTCCGCCCAGACTTCCAGGAGATATACCGTTGCCAAACCCGGTACTTTGGTGGAAATGCTCACCGAAGAAGAAGCGAACGAGATTACCCACCTTGTCCTGCAAGGCAAGCTGAACGCAGTGGATTTCCGCCACCTGCGCGATGAATTCAAGAAACTGCAAATACTGGACATCTCCAATGCATCCATCAGTATGTACGCCGGAAAGAACGGTACGCATCCCGACCGCTTTTACATCTATCCCGCCAATTGCATCCCGTCCTATGCTTTCTGCAAGCAGCTTGGCGACAGCACTTTTGCCGGAAAAACATCCTTGACGGAGGTAATCCTTTCCGACAAGACCAAGAACATCGAAGACGGTGCATTCAAGGGATGCACCAACCTGAAGATTTGCCGCATACGTAAGAAAACTCCCCCCAACCTGTTGCCCGAAGCTCTGGCGGACAGTGTAACGGCGATATTCGTCCCTCTGGGTAGCAGCGATTCCTATCGTCGCGGCAAGCGGTGGGAGACATTCGCTTTCATAGAGGGCGAACCGGTAGGAGCTTTGGTGCAGATAGCCACCATGGGCAGCCTTGCCAGCGAACTGCTTCGTGCGGGCATACAGCCCAAAGATGTGAACTTCCTTACGGTAGAAGGTAAGATGGACGAGGCGGACTTTACGTTGATACGCAACTACATGCCCAATCTGGTGAGCGTGGATTTGTCCAAGTGCAATGCCACAACTATCCCCGAATACACGTTTACCCAAAAGAAATACCTGCTCAATATCAAACTGCCCCATGGCTTGAAGAGCATCGGCCAGCGTGCGTTCAGCGGATGCGGACGGTTGTGCGGCACCTTGGAACTTCCTTCCGGTGTAACTGCCATAGAGTACGGTGCATTCATGGGATGCGACAATCTTCGTCATGTCCTTGCCACCGGCGATAAGATTACAACTTTGGGCGATAACCTTTTCGGCAATGACAAGGACAAGCTGATATATAGGGATTAGGGGTTAGTGATTAGCGATTAGTGATTAGCAGGCTGCGCACTCACACCGCAAGGCACTAATCCCTAATCACTAACCCCTAATCGCTAACCGCTAACCCCAATCATCGTCAGTTGTATACGTTTCCGTTCGGTATCTACACTGAGCACCTTTACGCGTACCTGCTGATGGATGGATACAATCTCATTAGGGTTTGATACATACTTCTGCGCAAGCTGGGAGAGGTGTATCAAGCCGTTTTCCTTGATACCTATATCGACGAAAGCGCCGAAGTTGGTGATATTCCCCACGATGCCCGGCAGTTCCATGCCTATGCGCAAATCATCGATTGTACGCACGTTCTTATCGAATTCGAACACTTTGATAGGCCCGCGCGGGTCACGCCCCGGCTTCTCCAGCTCTTGCAGGATATCCTTCAAGGTCGGCATTCCGACGGTGGGAGAGAGGTAGCGTTCCGGCTGTATCTTCCGGCGCAATTCTTTGTCGGCAATCAGTTCGGCCACGCTGCATCCCAGGTCCTTTGCCATCTGCTCCACGATGTGGTAGCTTTCGGGATGCACCGCCGTGTTGTCCAGCGGATTCCTGGCATCCGGTATGCGCAGGAAGCCGGCACATTGCTCAAAAGCCTTTGCACCCATGCGCGGAACTTTCATCAGCTCCTTGCGCGATGCGAATGCTCCGTTCTCGGCGCGGTAGTTCACGATGTTCTGCGCCAGTTGAGGACCAAGTCCCGATATATACGTCAGCAGATGGCTGCTTGCCGTATTCAGGTTTACGCCGACCAGGTTTACGCAGTTCTCCACAGTCTGGTCGAGGGATTTCTTCAGCTTGCTTTGGTCTACGTCGTGCTGGTATTGTCCCACACCGATGGACTTCGGGTCTATCTTGACAAGCTCCGCCAGCGGGTCCATAAGCCGGCGGGCGATGGATACGGCGCCGCGCACCGTTACATCATATTCCGGAAACTCATCCCTGGCTATCTTGGAAGCGGAGTAGATGGATGCACCCTGCTCGCTGACAATGAAAATCTGCACTTCCCGGTTGAACGTCTGCCGTTTCAGGAAATCTTCCGTCTCGCGGCTGGCAGTGCCGTTGCCCACGGCGATGGCTTCCACCTTATAGGCCTCTATCATCTTCTGCAGTTTGGCAAACGCCTCTTTGCTTTGGTTCACCGGCGGATGCGGGTAGATATTCTCGTTGTGCAGCAGGTTGCCCTGCGCATCCAGGCACACCACCTTACATCCGGTGCGGAATCCGGGGTCTATCCCCATCACCCTTTTCTGCCCCAGGGGCGATGCCAGCAGTAACTGCCGCAGGTTTTCCGCAAAGACGCGGATGGCTTCATCGTCGGCACGCTCCTTGCTTTGCGCGGCAAACTCGGTCTCGATGGACGGTTTCAACAGACGCTTGTAGGCATCCTGCACGGCTTCCGCCACCTGCTTCCCGCAGGCGTTGTTGCTCTGTACAAACTGCCGTTCCAGCCGTTCCACGCACTCTTCGTCGTTGGGGCTGATGCTCACTTTGAGCAGACCCTCCGCTTCGGCGCGGCGGATGGCAAGCAGGCGGTGCGAGCTGCATCGCTTCAGGGGCTCCGAACAGTCGAAGTAATCCCGGTATTTGGCACCTTCCTCCTCTTTGCCTTTTATCACTTTGGCGGTCAGCAAGGCTTGGCGTGCAAAGGTATTCCGCAGCATGTTGCGGGCGCGTTCGTTCTCGCTCACCTGTTCGGCTATGATGTCGCGCGCACCTTTCAGGGCATCGTCCGCATCCTTTACATCGCCTTTCACGAAGGCGGCGGCACGCTGTTCGGGATGAGGCTCGCGCTGGAGCATCAGCAGGGTGGCAAGCGGTTCGAGTCCTTTCTGGCGGGCGGCTTCCGCACGGGTTTTCCGTTTGGGCTTGTAGGGCAGGTAGATGTCTTCGAGGGCGGTGCTGTCCCACGTGTCGTCAATGCGCTTTTGCAGTTCCGGGGTCATTTTCCCCTGTTCGCGGATGGTGGCGACGATGGTCTCCTTCCGTTTCGCCGTTTCCTTCAGTTTTTCGTAATGGGTACGGATGGATTCTATCTGCACTTCGTCCAGTCCGCCCGTCATTTCCTTGCGGTAGCGGCTGATGAACGGGATGGTTGCTCCGTCGTCGAGCAGGGAGAGTGTCTGCCCGATTTGTTTTTCCGATATGCCGAGAATGGCAGCTATCATGCTGTGAAAGATTTGTGTCATGTCAGCTTCTTTTTTTGATAATGAGCGTCAAAAGTACGAAAAACAATCTTTCCCTACCGCCTTTTTGTGAGTTTTATTATATCTTTGCGCCGTTTACACATTATATGTTATACATTAACAGAACAACGAAATGAAAAGACTGACCTGCTGTCTTGCGTGGATGTTCCTGCTGATTGGAGCAGTTGCCGCGCAGGATAAAGAAGTAAAACTGAAAATAGTACAGACCAGTGATATCCACGGTAATTTCTATCCCCACGATTTCATCCTTCAGCGGGAGGCTGCCGGAAGCCTGGCACGCGTGCACGCATTCGTGCAGAAAGCGCGCGAAACCTATAAGGACAACCTGATTCTGCTGGACAACGGCGACATCCTGCAAGGCCAGCCTACCGCCTATTACTATAACTACATCGACACGGTATCGCTCCACGTAACCGCCGATATGCTGAACTTCATGGGCTATGATGCCGCCAATATGGGCAACCACGATGTAGAGACGGGACGTGCCGTTTTCGACCGTTGGGCGGGCGACTGCCGTGCTCCGGTGCTGGGCGCCAACATCATCGATACCGCTACGGGCGAACCCCACTTCCGGCCCTACAAGGTGCTGGAGCGCGACGGAGTGAAGATTGCCGTTCTCGGCATGATAACGCCCGCCATTCCGGTGTGGCTCTCCGAGAATCTGTGGCGGGGACTCCGTTTTGACGACATGGAAGAGACCGCCCGCAAGTGGATGAAGATAATCCGCGAAAAGGAGCGTCCCGATATTGTAATCGGTATGTTCCATGCCGGACAGGACGCCTTGCTGATGGGCGGCAAATACCGGGAGAATGCCTCGCTGGACGTAGCCCGCAATGTTCCGGGCTTCGACATCGTGCTTATGGGTCACGACCACGCCCGCGAATGCAAGAAGGTGCAGAACGTGGCAGGCGACTCCGTACTGGTGATGGACCCCGCCAGCAACGGCATTGTGGTGAGCGACATCGACATTACCGTGACCCTGCGCAACGGCAAGGTTACGGACAAGCAGATTGACGGCGTGCTCACCGAAACCGCCCCCTACGGTATCAGCGGTGAATTCATGGAACGTTTCTCGCCGCAGTACGCCACCATTCAGGATTTCGTATCGAAAAGAATCGGACGCTTCACGAAGACGGTCTCCACCCGTCCCGCCTATTTCGGTTCTTCCGCCTTCATCGACCTCATCCATACCTTGCAGCTGGACATCAGCGGTGCCGATATTTCATTGGCGGCTCCCTTGTCCTACGACACGCAGATTAAGGAAGGGGATATTTACGTGTACGACATGTTCAACCTCTACAAGTACGAGAACATGCTCTATACCATGAAACTTTCGGGCAAGGAAGTACACGATGCCCTGGAGATGTCCTACGACCTATGGACCAACCGCATGACTTCGCCCGACGACCACATCCTGCTGCTCCGCGACCAACCCCGCGAAGGCGCTGCGGACAGGGCTGCCTTCAAGAACTTCAGTTTCAATTTCGACTCCGCCGCAGGCATTATCTACACGGTAGACGTCACGAAGCCGTGTGGCAGTAAGGTAACCATCCTCAGCATGGCTGACGGCACTCCGTTCCACATGGACAAGATGTACACGGTAGCCCTGAACTCCTATCGCGGCAACGGCGGCGGGGAACTGCTGACGAAAGGTGCGGGCATCTCCCAGGACGAGTTGAAGGAACGCATCATCAGCTCTACCGACAAGGATTTGCGCTATTACCTGATGCAGTACATCGAGCAGAAGAAGGTAATCGAGCCGCGTGCGCTCGGCCAGTGGAAATTCATTCCGGAGGAGTGGGCTGTTCCCGCTTCCAAGCGCGATTATGAATTTCTGTTTGGTACAAACCGAAATTAGTATTACCTTTGCCGTCCCTAACTCAAGAAACAAACCGTAAGACGTGAGAGGAATAAAAAGAACCATATGCGCATTATGCTTGCTGGCGCTCTTCGTGGCGTACCAGGCAAGCATAACGGCGTTTACCCACGTCCACTACGTCAACGGGGTGCTGATAACCCACTCGCACCCTTTCCATAACCAGCATTCGCACTCCACCGACTCGCTGATTGTCATCGGCCTGCTGTCGCACTTCAGTTCGGACACGCCGGACTGCTGCGAGCTGCAACACCCGATGCGCTCTCTGTTGCAGGTGATGGAAAGCGAAACCGATACGCCCGTCATAAAGGGAAAAGCGTGTCGGATGCCCTCTCTCCGCGCTCCCCCTTATTCCGTTACCCTTTGATAGTGTTGTACCAACGCCTGGTATGCTCCATACCAACGTTGGGTATTCGTTGTACCGATGCTTGGTATTCGATGTACCAATCTTTGGTACTCGCCGTACCAATGTTTGGTATCCGTCGTACCCGCCTTTGGTACTTGCCGTACCAAGTACCGGTACAGAATTGGTATCATTAAGTAACTGAAATAAAAGCGATTATTCAAATGAAACAAATTATATTGGCGTTGATGCTTGCTGTGGCAGGTATCGGCGCAGCCGTTGCCGCAAACCCTATCAGGGAAGGCAACATGATTTCCGGCCATGTTCTTGTAAAAGGTTCGGAAGAGAATATACCGTATGCCACCGTTTTGATTGTAGGCAGCGGACAGGGAACAGTGTCCAATGAAGAAGGTCAGTTCGAGTTCAAGAACCTGCCGGCGGGCAAATATACGTTGCGCGTATCCGCCGTAGGCTATAAGACACAGGAAAAGGCGATTGAAGTAAACAAGGACTTTACAGCGGTGGTGCATTTCCAGATGGAAGAGGAAAGCTTCATGACCGATGAGGTCGTGGTGTCCGCCAACCGCAACGAGGTGAGTCGCAAGGCTGCTCCCGTGGTGGTGAACGTGATGAGCGCCAAGCTCTTTGAGATGGTGAACTCCACCGACCTTGCCAAGACGCTCAACTACCAGTCGGGCCTGCGGGTGGAGAACAACTGCCAGAACTGCGGTTTTCCCCAGGTGCGTATCAACGGTCTGGAAGGTCCGTACTCGCAAATCCTGATAAACAGCCGTCCCGTCATCAGTGCGCTGAGCGGGGTATATGGGCTGGAGCAGATACCGGTGAACATGATCGAGAGGGTAGAGGTGGTACGCGGCGGCGGTTCGGCGCTGTTCGGCGCCAATGCTGTGGGCGGAACTATCAATATCATCACCAAAGACCCCATTAACAACTCCTTCCAGGTGTCGAGCATGTTCTCCAACATGGACGGCAAGTCCTGGGAGCAGTACATGGGCGGGAACGTATCCCTGGTGTCAAAAGACAACTCCTACGGCATCGCCCTCTACGAAAGCTACCGCAACCGCAATCCGTACGACCGTGACGGCGACGGTTTCTCCGAGCTGGGCAAGCTGAATATGAACACCTTCGGCTTCCGCGCCTACTACCGTCCCACGCATTTCAGCCGTATCAACCTGGAATATCACACCACCAACGAGTTCCGCCGCGGCGGCAACAAGTTCGACCTTCAGCCCCACGAGGCGGACATCACCGAGCAGACCAAGCACATTATCAACAGCGGCGGACTGAGTTACGACCTCTTCTGGCGCGAGTATAAGCATAAAATCTCCTTGTACGGCTCCATCCAGCACACCGACCGCAACAGCTACTACGGCGCACAGAAGGACATGAACGCCTACGGCAAGACGGACGACCTGACATGGGTGGCAGGCGGCATGTACGTGGGCAACATGAATAACTGTCTTTTCGCCCCCGCCACCTTCACGGGCGGATTGGAGTATCAGAACAACTCCCTGCACGATGTCATGACGGGCTATCACCGCGATATGCAGCAGGATGTACGCATCGCCAGCGCCTTCGTGCAGAACGAGTGGAAGATGAACGTACTGACCATGCTCGTCGGCGCCCGTTTGGACAAGCACAACCTGATAGACAAGCTGATATTCAGTCCCCGCGTCAACCTGCTTTATAAGCCTACCGAGGACTTCCAGGCACGCCTGACGTACTCCACCGGTTTCCGCGCCCCGCAGGCCTACGATGAAGACCTGCACGTCACCGCAGTAGGCGGCGAAGGCGTGCAAATCAAGCTGGCGGATAACCTGCGCGAGGAGCGTTCCAACAGTTACAGCGGTTCGGTGGACTAGACCGCCCACCTGGGGCACTGGCAGGCAAACATCCTTGTAGAGGGTTTCTATACCGACCTGCGCCACGTATTCGTGCTCGAGGACATCGGTAAGAACGATGTGGGCGATGTAATCAAGGAACGCCGCAACGGCAACGGCGCCCGCGTGTATGGCGCCAACCTCGACGCCAAGATTGCCCACGGCAAGGAAGCGCAGCTCCAGTTGGGCTTTACCGCGCAGCGCAGCCGCTACACCCGCGAGGAAGTCTGGACACAGGTGGACGGCAAGGACCTGACCACCAAGCGCATGCCCCGTACGCCCGACTATTACGGCTACTTCACCTTCTCGTCCGCTCCGCTGAAGAATTTCGACTTCTCCCTCTCCGGCACGTATACGGGCAAGATGATTGTACCGCACTATGCCGGGTACATCGCGGAAGACCGCATGGAGACCACGCCCCAGTTCTTCGACCTCAACCTGAAGCTGAACTATACCTTCGTGCTGCACGACCACATCAAGTTCCAACTGAACACCGGTGTGCAGAATATATTCAACAGCTTCCAGAAAGACTTGGATAAGGGCGAGTTCCGCGATGCCGGTTATTTCTACGGTCCCACGCAGCCGCGTACCTTCTTCATCGGCTTTAAAATAATGAATTAGGACAACATTCACGATTTTTAAACCAATAATTCCGTGAATAATCCTATATTTGCCGGCAAAGCGCATGAATAATGAATACAAAACAGATACGCAACGTTGATATCTCCGGTATGCAACACCTGCCCATGATTGACTTTATCGGCAATGATTTCGCTATTTTCGATGATATAAGGGACATCCCTTTCACGCCATATCCAACGCGTCTGAACGCTGCCTGCTTTGCCGTCTGCCGGAAAGGCTGGTGCAAGCTGAACATCAACTTGCGGGATTATGAAATGCGTGAAGGGATGCTTTGCATCATCCTGCCCGAGCAGATTGTGCAGCAGGGCGAGCGTTCCGATGATTTTTCAGGCAGCTTCATAGCCGTGTCCCGCGACTTTATGGACCTGGTGATACCCACGATGCAGCAACTGTTTCCCATGTTCTTCATGATAAAGGAGCGGCCTTGCATCGCTGTCACTGCCGACGAGTTGCAGGCGTTCGAGGAATATCACTCTTTCCTGTGGAGCAAGGTGAAGCTGAAGGACAATCCCTACCGCAAGGAGATTACGCAGGGATTGCTGATGGCGCTGTTCTACGAGATATACGACATCTATCAGGGACATGCCGTGAAGGAGCGCACTCCCAAAAGCCGCAAGGAAGATTTGTTCGAGCGCTTCATCCGGTACGTGTACGAGTTTTACAAAGAGGAGAGGAGCGTGTCCTTTTACGCCGACAAGATGTTCCTTACGCCCAAGCACCTCTCTACCGTGGTGAAAGAGGTGAGCGGAAAGACGGCGGGCGAGTGGATTGACAGCCTCGTGATTCTGGAAGCGAAAGCCATGCTGAAATCATCCGAGCAGAGCATTCAGGAGATAGCCGACGAGCTGCACTTTGCCAATCAGTCTTTCTTCGGCAAATACTTCAAGCATCACACCGGCTTTTCGCCCAAGGAATACCGGAAACAGTAATATCAGGCAACCTCCCGGTTCCGGCAAGCAAATAAAAAACCGGACAGCTACGGCAGGAATCTTTTCCTGTGCTCCGTGTGCTGCCCGGTATTTTTTTAGTGTACCCTAAAAAAAACTAACCTTTCTCTTTCAAAAACTAATTTACTCTATCGTTTTCTAAATGACGTTGCAAATTTAAAGAGTTATTTTAAGGTACTGTTTGATATATATCAAAAAAGGATTATTTCCTGAACAGGCTCCAGAAACCGCCTCTCTTTTGTTGCGGAGTTTTATCGGCATCGCGATACAGCTCCTCATACGTCAGCTTCTCCTGAACCATGCGGTAGATGTCTCCCCAGTCGGGCAGGCCGCCCAGGTTGCGGTCGTCAATGAAAAGGTCCGCTTTCACCTTGCGCGAGAAGCCGTGATGGGCGGCATCCTCTTCGGGATAGTCCCGGTTGATGGCATAAAACTCCACGCCCCGTTCCCTGCACCATTCCACGGCCTCGTCCAGCAGCTTTCCTTCACGTACGGTCCACAGTATCAGGCGGTGGCGGTCTTTAATCAGCATCTTCAGCGTATCGGTGGCAAAAGGGATTTCGTTCCCTATTTTAGGGTAACGGTGCTCTACGATTGTGCCGTCAAAATCAATGGCGATAGTCATGATGCTTATGTATTGCTTTAAAAACGGTAACTTGTTCCTATGGAAGCTCCTAAGACAAACGTATATTCTCCGCTTGTGTAGGTACGTGCCGAAGGAGTAATCTTGCCGTTATAACCTCTCAGATACTCTTCCGCGAAGATATTCCAGCGGTCGTTCAGCTTGAAGCTCTGTTGCAGACCGCCCTGGATGCCGAAGTAATTCTTGTCTTCCATTTCGTGGTGCGTATAGACGATACCGGCAAAGGCGTTGAGGTCGAATATGCGGTTTTCGCTATAATTGCCTATCATGTTGGTAAGGTTCAGCATGTAGTCGGCGGTGACAGACAGCGGATATACACCCCCGTGCTGATACGCATACCGTCCAATCTCGATGCTTCCTCTTACGGCAGACAGCGGCGTGTACTGGCGTCCCACACCCAGGCTTACCTGTTGTCCCAGCATATCGGGAATATCCTTCATCTTCACGCCTGCGGTGCGCATGGGGAAGTTGGTTCCCACGGTGGCATACGCAAAGTTATAAGGCTGGAAGAAGCCGCGTCTGGCATCGAAGTCGGCCTTTCTTCTGCGGTACTGCACACCGAACATCACGCCTACATTCTGCATGTGTCTGTCCTGTGTGATGCCGCTCTTGAACGGTTGCGTATAGAAACTCTTGCTGTATCGCGCCTCACCCGTGATACCGATTTGGTCTGACAGGAAATATACCAGTTGCATAGACCCCGTAGGACCGTGGAATGTACGAAGCTTCTTGGCATAGTCGCTGCTTCTGTGCGCCAGTGCTCCGAATTCGTAGCCGGCGGAAAGGTTCACTTCCAGTCTCGGGTCTTCCACACTCGGCGAAATCAGCGTATTCAGGTTCACCAGCACTTCCGCTCTGCCGCCTCCATACACTTCCTCGCTCTTGAAGTTGTCCGAATTAAATGTATAGTGGAAACCGCCGAAGCCGCTGATGCGCCATCCCAGCGGCATGAACCATTTACCTATCGCCAGTGAAGCGGCAGGACCCAACGGTTGCAGCGCCGGCAGGTTGTTGCGTACGGGCTTTCCGAAATCGCCCTGCGTACCGATAGCCGCTTCTATGAACATATTATCGCCCATATCTTCCGATTTCATCCTGATGGGAAGACCGGTAAAGCGGTAGGTCAGTCCGGTGTACACGCCATATCCCACGTCATACCGTTTGGGGCAGTCCGCACCGTCTATTCCGTCGGTATAGAGATATAGTTTGGGTTCCACATACCAGTCCCAGTTTCTCGACAGATGATAGCGTGCCTGCAAGCCGCCGTGCACTCCGCCGGCTATTTTGGCATCCATACCGTCGCGCTTGCTCACATAGCCGCCTATACCCAATACGGTATACAGGCTGATGTGTGCGCCGCTTTTGTACCCGCCGATATAATCGGACAGGTTGAACAGGTGGTCCAGCTCGATGCCGCCCTGTTTCAGCTCGTCGTTGAAGCCGCCCAACAGAGACACCCGGTAGGAGTTGAATGAACTTACATCCTTAGTCAGGGCAATACCGCCGTTGAACCATGCCGGCAGTGAAGAACTGCCCCTCAGTTTGTTCACACCGCCCATTACCGACAGGGAGAAATTCTTGCCCGGCTGGCTGTTGTTCACTTCTCTTCCCTGCGGGATATACCGTTTCTGCAATACATAGTCCATTGCATTGAAAGGCCTTTCGGTGCTGTCCTTCTTCAGGCTGTCGTCCTGCGCATGGAGCATTTCCGGCATTGCCGTACATGTGCAGATGCACAGTGCCGGAATCATATATTTCAATTTCATTTTCAATCCTTATTATGGTTATAGGTTAGACATATCCATAGCTGCCTGTATGATATCCTCGTTAAATTCACCGTCGTTCTGTGCGGTAGCCACGAAGCTCTTGTCGCGTTTGAAACATTCGGACAGGGCAATCACCGTATTCATGAACTCTATCTCACCCTCTCTGGCAGACAAGGTGGCTTTGAAGTACCAGGTCAGTGCGCTGTCCTGCGGCAGTTTGGCAAGCGAAGCCTTGGCGGCGGCGTTGCCGGCGCGGTTATCCAGCGCCATGTACATCACCACTTCGTTCTGGGGCGATGAAGCCTTGATGGTTTCAAAAGTCTTGTGTGCACGTTCTTTCTCTTCCGGAGTCGTTCCGCCCTGGAAGTAGCCGCCCAAAGCCCATGTATAGGCTTTCAGCAGGTCAAATTTGCTGTCCTCCGGCAGAATCTTCACCAATACGCTGGCGTGCTCGAAGTCTCCCTTCTTGATGTACATGCACAGTTGGTTGGTCACCACTTCCAGCCGGTTCACGATTTCCGTACGGCTTCCGTCGGCATTCATGCGCGAATAGTCGGTGGAGTGGATGCTCAGGTCTATCAGCGGTTCCAGTATGGAAGTATCCACGGTATCCCTCTCCAGGTAAGAAGCCGCCAGGTTGTTGCCGGCAAGCGCCCACGGATGCTTTTGTTCCAGTGATTCCTCGTAGGCGCGGCGGTACAGAGCTTCCAGTTCCTTTTCATCGGTTATCAGTTGGAACAGCTTCCAGTACTCATAACGTGTGTAGCTGCCTTTCAGCCCTTTTTCCCTGTATTGTGCCATGACTTCCTCATCATTCGGTTCGCGGTATATCTCGTAGAGGCAGTTATAATTCACCACGCGGAGCTCGTCCAGATAAGGCACGATGACGGTAGAGTACCAGTCGAGTTGTTTCAGCGCTCTGCCCTGCGCTCCGATATCCTTATGCTTTGCCAGAATTTCTTTCACCTTGCCGGCTTCCGTGCTTTTACCGTCGCGTTCCAGCAGTTTCACCACTTCTTCCCACGGAGCCACTTCGGCATGCGGGTTGCGGTAAACGCGTTCCAGGGTATATTGGGGCAATATGGAGGTAATCTCCTGTTCAATCTTGCGCATACGTCTTTCGGCAAGGCTCAGGTTACTGCTGTAATGGCCGTCCGGAGAAGCCGTACCTGCCACGTGAAACTCCTTCAATACCGTACCCGGAGATTCGGCTATCTCTTTCAGCTTGTTTCTCAGCATGGCAAGGCTTTGTTTGTTTTCAGGCGTGTCCGTCAGTTGGTCGGAGTTGATGAGGAAAGACAGTTGTATCTTGTCCGACGTATTTCTTTTCTCTATCTGCGCCCTTTCCTTGTGCTGCAACGGATCCATCTGCTCCGAGAAGAGGTTGTATTGCAGGAACTTCATCGGGCGTTTGGTCTGGCACGTATTGATTTGGTACGTTCTGGAGTTCGACGCGCTGTAATCTTCCAGGTTCACGATGGCAAAACAACTGTAGTTCCGGTTGGGGTCGGGCACGATGATGGTATCCGTCCAGTCCAGGTTCATGGCCCTTGTAGTCAGCGCCTCCGCTTTGATGTACGGACGCAGCGGGTCACGGTCCATGTCATAGCCCATTTTGCGTTCCTGCGTCAGGGCATATTCCTTGCCGTCGTATACGGACGGGCGTGCAAAGGTTATCGTATCGTTCGTTTCGCAGTCCAGTACGTACGGCTGTATAATCAGTCGCGAGAAGCGGTTGCCGAAGTAAGGCGGCAGTTTGAAGGTATTGTACGGAATCAGCATGTTTCCGATAATCTTCGGTGCTTTCGGTTCCGGTTTCAGAACCAGCCGCATGGCGGTTACGGTCACACTCTCCAGCATCACTCCCTCGTCGATGCTCACATCTATTTTCATCTGATGTCTCACTTCCTTCAATACCGAGGGCGAGAGTCCCACTTTGAAAATCAGCGCACCGTTGTCCGGAACCAGTATTTCATAATACCCGTTCTCGTCGGTGGTCGTTTTCCCTTCCTGGTCCAGCAGTAATGTTTTCTCCTGATCATTGCTGTCCAGTATCTTCTTCATATCCTCGCCCACGGCTACGGTCTTGGCGGCATACACATCCACCGTCACGTCCGAGAAAGGCACTTTCCGGTTTTCGGCAATGTTATATACGGTACCCGATACCTTCACCATTTTCTGCGCCCAGGCAGTGCCGGTACCGCATCCCGCCACAACCAGAAGCAGGATCCATATTTTCAATCTTTCAGTAATCATTCTCCGTATTATTTAAAAATGTAAGTACACGAAATTCCCAGTCCCATGGGCATCACCTTGTGTCCGGTGGTGTTGTAGTCTCCCGGTTCGGGCAATCCCTTCTCGTAGCGTTTCTCCCTGTACCACATCAGTGATATTCCGGCGCTGAATTCTATGTTGAAGCGTTTGCCCAGCGGCAGTACATATCCGTACACCATTCCCGGGCCTACGGCATCGCCGAAGTGGTGTGTATCCGAGAATGTGGCGTCATACCTCATGCCCTGTATGCCCAGACCTATGAAGCTCTGCACCATTGCCCGTCCGCTCACCCAGTATCTCACTTGCGCTTCCGCACCTTTGATGCTGCAATCCAGCGGGTTCTGGTCAAGGCTGTAGAAAGCTCCCGCCATAACGCTGGTCCGGTTCGATGTCACCAGTTCCAGCGAGAAGTTCGGAGTCAGGTTTCCCCAAAGCAGTGCGTTTGTTCTTCCGGCAATGAGCTGTGCCTGCGCATTACTTGCCGTGCATGCCAGTACAGCTATCACTATCAGCCTCGCCCATATACTTTTCTTTTTACAATCTTTTGTCATACGAATCTCTTATTTTTGTCTTTGACTGTACTTGTTTCTGATAGAGCTGAAGCGGTACACGAATCCTACGCGTATATCGCTCACTACGGGGTAGGGCAGGAAATGCCTGTCTCTGCTCTTTGTACGTATCAGGTGGTTATCTTCATATTTATATTTGTCATATTCGGCATAGGCTGCTCCCACGCTCAGACCCAGATCCAGGTCTATTGCGCCCTGTTTGCATTTGTATACGGGCAGTTGCCATCCGCCGGTCAGTCCGGCATGGAACATATCGCCGGCGATGCCTTTGCTCCATGCTCCGGCAAACTTGCTGTATCCGGCATAGAAGCCCCAGTAGTAGGTACGCCAGAATTTGGGAATCTTGGACTGTCCCGTCTTTACGGTAAAGGAAGGTTTGGCATATCTTTTCACTTCCAGTCTGTAATCGTTGATTTTCATCTGTATGCGTTCGTTCATACTGATTTTGGCATTGCCGTTCCATTTGGCGCCTATGCCCACTACCCACCGGTTGTCGGTAGAATTTGAAAGGTCAAATTCCACTTTGGCATTCGGCAACAGCAACAGCCAGTCCATTGCATTGGTTTCAAACGCCCACCGTTCTTTGGGCGAAATCTTTTCGGAGGTTTTCTGTTGGGCGTATGCTCGGACGCTTATCGCGCCCAGCATCGCCAGCAACAGAAACAGTACCTTTGTCCTATTTGTCATCAGTTGTCAATGTTTAGTTCTATATTCTGTATATCAGAAGTTGTAGGTCAGTCCGGCAGTCAGTGCGGCTGCACCTTCCCCTTTCTTTCCGCTGGCGTATCCGTCCAGCTTGTCCCCTACGAGATTACCCTTTAGCTCGACATTGATGTCCAGATGTTCCGATACCTTAAAGCGGTTCAGCACACCTACGGTAAGCACTCCTGTGGTGGTATTCAGTCCGGGGGCGTTGGCCACACCGCCGCCCACCAGCGGAATGAGGCTGTATGTACGTTCCTCGTCCACACCGCACCACCAGTTCAGTACGTCCACCATGATGTCGGCATGATACATCATGAAATTCCACGATTCGCTGCTTCCGTTCTTGGCTTCGCCCGAAGCGTGCATTCCGCTTATCTGCAATCTGGCGCCTAATACGGGAGTAATCCATTTACCGCCGCTTACATCGCCCGTAATGGAAATGCGGTTTCCGAATTTCGCATGCATGTCATAATCGCCTACGTATACTCCGGCTCCTACCGAACCGCTTACAAACCATTTCTCATTGGCCGGATAGGCCTCCATTTTGCCTTGTGCGGCAACGGTAGTCCCTGCCGAAGCAAGAACTACCGCTGTCAATATCCAAGGTCTTAGACTAAAAAAATGTTTCATTATTTCGAAGTAATTGTTATTCTGCCATTTGGGCTTTCAGGTACAACTTTTTTGCGAACTTCATATCATGTTCCACCATGATTCTTACAAGTTCCGGGAAGCTGGTCTTTGTCGGGTTCCAACCCAGCAGCGTCTTGGCTTTAGTCGGGTCACCCAGCAGTTGTTCCACTTCACAGGGGCGGAAATATTTCGGATCCACTTCCACCACTGCCTTTCCTGTTTTCACGTCGATACCCTTCTCGTTCACGCCTTCGCCTTCCCAACGCAGTTCTATGCCGGCTTCCTTAAAGGCAAGTGTGGCAAACTCGCGTACGGTGTGCATCTCTCCGGTGGCAATCACGAAATCTTCCGGTTTGTCGTGTTGCAGGATAAGCCACATACATTCCACATAGTCTTTGGCATATCCCCAATCGCGGCGTGCATCCAGATTACCCAGATACAGCTTGTCCTGAAATCCCTGTGCAATGCGTGCGGCAGCCAATGTAATCTTGCGTGTAACGAAAGTCTCGCCGCGGCGTTCGCTCTCATGGTTAAAGAGGATACCGTTCACGGCATACATGTCATAGCTTTCGCGGTAGTTCTTCGTAATCCAGAAACCATACTGTTTGGCTACGCCATACGGGCTGCGCGGATAGAACGGAGTCGTCTCCTTCTGCGGCACTTCCTGCACCTTACCGAACAGCTCCGAAGTAGATGCCTGATAAATTCTTGTCTTCTTCTCCATGCCCAAAATGCGCACGGCTTCCAGCATACGCAGCGTACCTACCGCGTCGGCTTCCGCCGTGTATTCGGGTACGTCGAACGAAACTTTCACGTGGCTCTGTGCGGCAAGATTATAAATTTCATCCGGCTGCACCTGCTGTATGATGCGGATGAGCGAGCTGCTGTCCGTCATATCTCCATAGTGCAGGTTCACCAGGCGGTCTTTCTTCATGTCGCGTACCCATTCATCCAGGTACAGATGTTCGATACGTCCGGTATTGAACGAAGATGAGCGGCGCAATATACCGTGAACTTCATAACCTTTGTCAATCAGAAATTCAGCCAGGAACGAACCGTCCTGTCCGGTGATACCGGAGATTAATGCTACTTTTTTCATTTTGTGTATAAATTAATTAATTTGATATTTTTTCTTTTAATAAGTGTCCCAGAAAGATGGTATTGCCTATGATATATCTTTTCCACATTCTCTTGGGTTCCTTTATGAGCCGGTAAAGCCATTCAAGACTGTGTTCCTGCCACCATAAGGGGGCACGCTGTATATTTCCCGCAAAGAAGTCGAACACAGCGCCGATGGTGCCGATCGGACCTTTTACATCCAGCTCTTTCAGATGTGCGTATGTCCACTTTTCCTGTTTGGGGGCAGTCATTCCCACCCATAGCAAATCGGGCGTTACACGGTTCACCGCTTCTATCATCCGGCGGTTATCCTCTTCGGAGAATTCCGCTTTATAGGGTGGGGAGTAGGTCTCTATCCGGATATTGGGATACAATTCGGCGGCTTTGGCCTTTATTTTCTGTAAAGTACCTTCGCTGCTACCTAAGAAGAAGCAAGTACCGCCTTTCGCGTTCAGTTTTTTCATTTCGTACTGAAACAGGTCCCATCCGGCAATGCGCTCTATCTTCTCATGCCGCAGCAGTTTGAATGCCAGTACGATGCTCGCTCCGTCCGGAATCAGCGCATCGCCTTTCAGCAGCGCTTCGGCAAAAGCGGCGTCTTTCCGTGCGGTATTGTAAGAATGTGCATTAATGGTGTTAATCAGCAGTTTGCCTTCCGGCAACGTGTCAAGTTCACCCGGGTGTCCCAGCAGTGAAATAGTTTTCAGTCTTAACATGTATGATAAGGAATATTTGCCGTAGAGTACGCTACGCTACTGCCTGTCACATAAGCGATTGTTACGGACAGGCAGATACTATAAGGAATGTTTCTCCGGCAAAATTAAGTCAAATGTATTTGATAGCCAAGAAAAAAATGAAAAATGTATAAATTTATCATCTTTTTCCTGGCTTTTCTCAATCTGTCCGGTGATTGATGCAGATACCTTTCAGGTACCATTCGTACAACCGATGTATACCTTCGTCTATTTCCACCTTATGATGCCATCCCAGGTTGTGCAGTTTGGTTACATCCGTCAGCTTGCGCAGCGTGCCGTCCGGTTTGCTTGCATCCCATCTCAGTTCGCCCTTGAAGCCGATTTCCGCCATGATTTTTTCCGCCACTTCCCTGATGCTGAGTTCCTTTCCGGTTCCCACGTTAATGTGGCAGTTGCGTATCTCTTTCGCACCTGCGGCATACGTATCCTTGAAGTCCACGTTCAGCAACACATGTACGCTGGCATCCGCCATTTCTTCGCTCCAGAGGAATTCGCGCAGCGGCTTGCCCGTGCCCCACAGCGTAACGGCTTCCGGCGTAATACCGAATTTTGCCAGCTTTGCCAGTATCTCCTCATCGGTGCAGCTTCCGTTCACACCCTCTACCGGGCGCAGGTCTATATCCTTGCGTACGGCATCCCAGTTGCCTTCGTTCAGGCATTTGGCAAGGTAAATCTTACGTATCATGGCGGGCAGCACATGGCTGTTCTCCAGGTGGAAGTTGTCGTTGGGTCCATACAGGTTGGTAGGCATCACCGCTATGTAGTTCGTGCCGTATTGCAGGTTGAAGCTTTCGCACATTTTCAGTCCGGCAATCTTGGCAATGGCATACGGTTCGTTGGTATATTCCAACGGCGATGTCAGCAGCACTTCCTCTTTCATCGGCTGCGGAGCTTCACGCGGATAGATGCAGGTACTGCCCAGGAAGAGCAGCTTCTTCACTCCGTGTCTGAAGCTTTCACCAATCACATTCTGCTGTATCTGTAAGTTCCGGTAGATGAAGTCCGCCCTATATTGCAGATTGGCCATGATGCCGCCCACGTGGGCGGCAGCCAATACCACAGCATCCGGTTTCTCTTCATCGAAGAATTTCTTTACTGCAGCTCCATCCAACAGGTCCAGCTCCTTGTGGGAGCGGCCTGTCAGATTAGTATATCCTCTTTGCAACAGGTTGTTCCAGATGGCGGAACCCACCAGTCCGTGATGGCCTGCTACAAAAATCTTAGCGTCTTTTTCCAACATAATTTATCAGGTATGATTATTCTTTATCTTTTTCTTTCACTTCGCCGCGGCGTGCCTTTTCGGTGTAGCGCAGTTCTTTTTCAATGGTCATATCCTTGCCCAGACCATACGTATGCAGTCTTTCAGGCTCTATACCCACCTTCACGAGGAACTTCTTCAAGGCTTCGGCACGTTTCAGCGTCACTTTCTTGTTTATGGCTTCTCCGCCCGTATGGTCGGCATAGCCGCAGATGTCAATCTGTACTTCCGGATTCTCTTTCAGTGTTTTGGCAATGGTGAAGAGTTCGCGTGCATACTTGTCCGTATCCAGTTTCCACTTTCCGCGTTCAAAGTATACGGCGGGCAAGTCTTTCGGGAAACCTTTGCATACCACTACTTCCGGAGATTTTTCAAGCACTTTCTGTTCGATGTAGATAGTATCGTGCACCACTTTCGTAACGGTCTTTGTAGCGCGCTTCCACATAGGCAGATAGCCCGGAGCGTACATGATGTTGTCTTTCTTTCCGCTCTTTCCATTGCCTATTTTCCATACCAGACCCACTTGTGCGGTAAACATCGTATTTCTCTTGCAGTTGCAGATAGTTTTGATGCCGTCAAATTTGTTGTTGTTAATCCACATCATGCCGCCTTTCAACTGGGCGTCCAAATGTTTGTTGATGCGGTAACGCAATGCTACATCTCCGCCCAATCCCAAATTGACTTTATTGCTCAGCTTATCTGCAAACCGGTTTCCACTGCCTTTTTCTTCCACTTCGGTTGAGAATTTCTGCATGTATATACCCGGAGCTACCAGTAATGCCCATCGGCGATTGCCATCGCTGCGTCGGAACAGGTTAAACATATTCACTTCAAAATTCAGTCCGAAGTTCCACATCCTGATGTCACTGCGCAGCTCTTTGTAGTATTTGGCTCCTTCCGGAAAATCTACATTGTAATAGGTTTCCGCATTCGGCATGAGGATGAAGTCGTCTTCATAATCTCGCGAACCGGCTTTGTTGGCGGCATAGTCCACAGACAGCCGTATGCCGAACAACGGATTGAACTGGTATCCGCCTTGCAGTCCTACCATTCCGCCCCAATAACCATTACCTTTAGTTACGGAACGGAAGTCTCCTGCAAAAAACGGAACACCGCCGTTAATACCTATGCTCCACCGTGAGTAATCATTGTACAAAGCTTTTTTGCTGGGATAATCCTTCCAGGGATCATCCACTTTTATTGTTTCTTGAGCCGAAGCATTCATGCCGGATAAGAATATAAGGCATGAAGCGGCTGCTATATTCTGTAACAATTTCATAATACTGTACTTTTTAAGTGATTGGATCGGTTATTTCTTTAATAGTTCAATGCAGACGTATGCCGGTTTTCCGTAGAAATATCCGTTTTCACTGGCTTGCAGTTGCACTACTACTTTGTAACCTTCGATGGAAGTAACATTCACACCCGGATTCAGATGTTGTTTCATAAATATTTTTCCGTCAGTGGTTACTCCTATATGACTCTCCATGTGGCTTACCGGATTTCCTATTTTATCATACGCCATTATATAAGAGTATATTACATTCAGTTTTTTTGTTCCATCATCTTTCGGGCTGGCTTTTACATCTTCACCTTCCAAAACCGGTTGTGTGCCTATTATCTCCACAAGATTATTTCCTAAGTCCTCTATATCGGCAAGAATATTGCGTTTATAGATATCCGTATCGTTAAAGTCGCTTAAGTCTAATCCGGTAGCAACATTTACTGGAATATTCTCTTGGAAAAAGTCATAATCTTTATTTCCGTCCACAACATCGTTGGGAGAGAAGCGAACTCCGCAGTATCCGCTCTGACTGCAGTTTCCGTTTTCTGCGTTTTTGTTAAATACAACAGCAACCTGACATGCTAAATCTTTGGCAACAGAACTCGGCAATCCTTCCACTTCTGTGGCAGAAGCTGTTACAGTCAATGTTGCTTCATCATACTTTTCTACTTTTTCTACGGTAAACTCCGGACCAGCTTCCGCACTTCGTGTCACGGGAGTCACTTTGCGACTATCAATAGAAATGGCATCCTTCTGTTCTATCATTTCATCTATTACTGATGCAGGCATCACTTTTACATTGATTTTCAAGGTATACTTGCTGCCATCCTGTTTCAGAAGAATGCTTTGGTTGTTGAAGTCTGGAATAATATCCATCTTTTTGATGCGATTGGCAAGTTCATCGATCTGTTCCTGCAATTTATCAATCTGACTTTGCAATTTATCAATCTGACTTTGCAATTTATCGATTTTGCTACTCAATTTTTGTTCCACTTCATTAAGCAGCCCCTGGAATTTGTTTTCCAGTTCTGTCAGCTTTTCAGCCAGTTCCTCGTCGGTAATGCCCTGATTGCCGGTTAGGTTATCTATCTGCTCTTGCAGTTCTTTTATTTTATCATTCAAGTCATTAATCTTGTTTTGCAGTTCGGCTTTGGCGGCTTCCAATGCTTCTCTCAGTTCTTTCAACTGAGCTTCGCAATCGACATCGCAACCGCCCCCATTGTTTCCGTTCTGTAAATCCTCTATTTGCTTTTCGATAGTGGTAACCCTTTCTTCAAGACTGGTTATCTGCTCCTTAAGTTCGGTGTAACTGTTTTCTCCCGCTTTCAGTTGGTTACGGATGATTTCCAATTGACCGTCATAATCTTTTTGGCAGCTGGTCATTAAAAAACAGCTGCTTCCTGTTAATAGTAGCATGACTATAAACAGAAACATTTTTGAATTTCTTTTCATAACTAATTTTGTTTTAGGGTAAAACGTTTAATATTTTGTTCTTCTTTCAAGCTACATACCAGCAGTGCACCGTTCCGTTCGGCAATGATATAGCCGTCCAGTCCTTCCACCACCACTTGTTTCTCTCCGGCAGTGTGCACAATACAGTTGTGGCAGTTGTGCAGGCTGATGTCATTCCCCACACCTGCATTTCCGTGTTCGTCCTGCGGCAGCAGGGTTCTTAGCGAACCCCAGCTGCCCAAATCACTCCAGCCGAATTCGGCAGGCAGTGTATAGATGCTTTCCGCTTTCTCCATTACAGCGTAGTCTATGGATATTTTCTCACAAGTGGGGAAGAGTCTTTCTACAGTGCCAGCCTCTTGTGCTGTGTAGAAATCCCGGCTCATTTCGTCCATAATAGCAGCCAGGTCCGGAGTAAACTTGCGTATGGCATCGGTTATGGTATTTACATTCCACACAAAAATGCCGGCATTCCAAAAGTAGCTGCCGTGGGCAACGTATTCTTTGGCAGTTTCTACATCCGGCTTTTCTTTGAAAGCGTCTACCTTGTATATTTCAGTACCGTTAATCTGTTCCGCAGCCTGTATATATCCGTATCCGGTTTCCGGACGGCTGGGTTTGATGCCTATCGTTACAATGGAATTGTTTGTGGCGGTAAAATCGAGTGCACATCGCATTACCCGTTGAAACTCACCGGTGTTTATCACCAGCGCGTCCGACGGAGTTACTACGATATTTGCCTGCGGATGCTGTTTCTTTATTTTCCAGCAGGCATAGGCAATGCAGGGTGCCGTATTGCGGGCAGTCGGTTCTGCCAGGATGTTGCATTCGGGCAAATCGGGCAGCTGTTCTTTTACAATATCCGTATATTTCTCGCTGGTCACTACCCAAAAGTTTTCCATTGGGCATAGTGGTGCAAATCGCTCTACGGTAAGTTGTATCAGTGACTTGCCGTATCCCATTACATCAATAAACTGTTTGGGATATTCAGGTGTACTCATCGGCCAGAATCGGCTTCCGATGCCGCCTGCCATGATTACAATATGAGTGTTCATTTTTTTCTTAATAGTAATTGTTGGATATATATATATTCCTATCAAAAAATTGCACAGCCTATGGTTATAATCTCAATATCTGTAATAGCTTTTAATGAATGCAATGTATTGGCTGGTATACTGATAAAATCGCCATTGCTGCAAGCTAATTGTTCTTTATCGATTGTTATAATTGCGTCTCCTTTTTGGAACAAAAAGAATTCTTCCATTGTGGGATGCAGATGTTCCTCTATGCTTTCTTCTGCTTTAATTTGAGTAACGGCTATTTGAGTTAGGGGAGTACTTGTTTCTTCTTTGTCAATGATTATTCTTTTTTGTCCAATACCATGAGCTGTTGTTGTGATAGGTAAATCTTTTAAATTCTTCTTGTATTTAAATTTATCTGTCATATTTGTCAATAAATAGTGTAGACTTTATGCTGTTAAACTGATACGAGTGTTTTTTCATTGATTTGACGCTTCTGTTAATATAATGAGTTCCAGATTTTTAAAAAATTGATAGAAGGATGGTATTTCCCTTTTATGTTAATCTTTCCATATGGATCAATTAGAAAAGATTTTTTGCTAGTCATATTATTTTTTGAACGAATTTGTGGCTCTTTAGTATTATTTCCGATAATAATATTATGTATAAAATAACATTTGTTTTCCTTTTCTAAAGAGTTCCCTTCTACTCTTATGGATTTTTCGCAAATATTGTAACTGATGAAATTATTTGTGTTGAACTTATATCCTTTTGGAGTTTGGCGGTAAGTGATGGTTGCACAATTTCTTGAATCTATGTCATAACTATTCGCGGTTTTATTTACAATGTTGCCATAGATAGATAAATTATAAGCCCCATCGTCGCAAAAGATTCCTCTATTACTACCATGTCCACCAAAGTTGTTTATTGTATTGAAGCGTATTGTACAGTGTTTGTTATTTGTTCCTACATAAATAGCACCACTATCAGACAATCCTAACATTTGCATTTGTTTTTGCCATCGTTTAGACCAAGATAATTTGTTATATTCTATTAGAGAGATGGGTAATTCCTCTTCATGATGAGTGCTTATGTTCCCAAGAATAAATGCAGAATAGTTGAAATCTTTAAATTCATTATGAGCAGCATATACGTTACCTAAAGTTTGGATACATGCTGTATTTAATCCGTATTTCCCAATATTTTTAAATGTAGAATAGGTAATACTTGAATTTGATTTGGGAGTTGTAATGATTGCATTTTGGGTGATGTATTGAAAATGGCAATTTTTTACAATTAAATTATTGTATGATTTAATTCCGCTTGCTTCTGCATTCTCAAAACTGCAATTCTGAAAACGTGCTGTTCCAAAGTTTTTTACCATGCATTCAAGACCAGCTCCGAACTTAAGGTCGTAACAGTCAAGTAACGTTTGTTTATCTATAATGAAAAGTGATTGTAATTTGCATAATGAAATACTGCCGTATTTGGCTGCATATTGTATTTTATTATTCTTTATGAGTACTCCATCTCTTGTTTGTTTCATGTTTTCTAAATAAAAACAAGGAGCTGGAGTATAGCTAATAAAAGTGCCTTCTGGCTTATATTTGTTTTCAACTTTAAATATCAATATTCCATCTTTGGCTGATATAACTTTGTCTTTTTGCCTCGTAAACCATATTTCATAGTTTATATAAACTTGATCTGTTTCGTTAATATTCCAAGATTTACACTCTTTAGGTAATTGTATTCTTACCGTATTACTTTTTTCGTCAAAATTCCATGATAGTGCCTTGTATATAGGTGTTTTAGAAAGTCTTAACAACTTTCCTTTGGAGTTGGTAAATACTTCTGTTCCGTTTATTTTTTCTTTGTATTCTGATATATAGTTTAATCTTTTTTTTATATATTTCTTTGTGCTTTTGGAGGTTTGATAGATTTTATGTCCATTTCCTTTAATGATAATCCCTTTATCGGAATGAAAATTTACAGTTTGAGATAATTTTATATCGCATCGTATATCAAATAATGTGGTTTTAGAAGGCTCCACTTTTTTGAAGTCGTTTTCTGAATATACGGGGATAGTTGCTATTTCATTTTTTTGCATTGTAAAAGGAACAGAGCAACTTTGTGTATCAGAAATCAAATTATTTTTTTCAAGAATAGATTGAATGTTTTTTACACTTACTTGTGCAAAAAGGTAAGTGTTGCTTAGCATGTATAAAGCTGTGAAAAATAACGCTTTGATACCTTGATTTCTTTTTGAAAACATAATAAACTAAATTGAAGAAAGCGTTTTGCTTTTTTTACAAAGTTTTCGCTTCTTAGAAAAGATATAGTGTAAGGATTAGAGTATGCTACGCTTTCGCTTATTCCAAAGAGCGAAATAAACGAAATAGTATTTATTGTAAAATTTCAGCAAATGTATATATTATTTTAGAAATAAGCAAAAGTATAAATAATTTATATTTATTAAGTGCTGTAATCTCTTTTTCTTCTTGTGTTGAAGATTTAAGAAATTGCATTTGTGGCTTTATTCTTTTTCTGTTATCATTAGTGTCCCGTTAAAATGGGACGAGTTAAACAATTAATCAAAAAGCCCCGGAATCAGGGGATCATTTAGAT
>NZ_JBCODG010000052.1:0-31989 GCF_040928965.1 Bacteroides sp. 2201st1_D9_2201SCRN_220225
ATACCTATGTCTCCAATCATCGGGACATTATTCTCGACTCCGGTTTTTTGTCTGTTCTCCTGGTGGAACAGGGATTGGACACCGTGGAAATCGCTATCGGTGACAATCTGCTGATTTACCCCTGGATCAAGAAACTGGTGCGCATCAACAAATGTTTCACCGTACAGCGCGCGCTGACCATGCGCCAGATGCTGGAATCGTCCATACGGATGTCCCGCTATATGCACTACACCATTGCGGAGAAAAAACAGTCTATCTGGATTGCCCAGCGCGAAGGGCGTGCAAAAGATTCCAATGACGTTACGCAGGACAGCGTTCTGAAGATGCTGGCAATGGGGGGCGACGGAGACATTATCACCAATCTTCAGGAATTGAATATCGTTCCGCTCTCCATTTCGTACGAATACGACCCTTGCGACTATCTGAAAGCGCAGGAGTTCCAACTGAAACGCGACATACCCGACTATAAGAAAACCACGGATGATGACTTGCTGAACATGCAGACCGGACTTTTGGGATATAAGGGCCGCGTCTGTTTCCGTATGGCATCCTGTATCAATGAGGATTTGGGCGAACTGGAGCGGACATTGCCGAAACCGGAGCTGTTCGTAGCCATATCTGCTTTGATTGACAAGCGTATCCATGCTAACTACCGTATTTTTGCCACCAATTACGTGGCTCACGATTTGCTGTATAAGGAAGAACGCTTCGTAGAGCATTATACCGCAGAGGATAAGAAGCGTTTTATAAGTTATATCGACGGACAGTTGGAACGTATCACCCTTCCCAATAAGGATGTGGACTTCCTGCGTGAGAAGCTGCTGCTGATGTATGCCAATCCGCTGACGAATTATCTGGCTGCAACCAAATGATGTTTTTGCCGTGCGCCGGAGTGGAATTGTAACAGTTTGCGTGGTAAGTATGAAAAAACATTGCTGTAGTCTGCTTGTCGTCCTGCTGTCGTGTCTGCTGGCATCGTGCGGAGACGATGATTACCGCTATCCTTCCGTGAAGCAGGATTTCCTGACTGCATTTTCCGGAATGGACGGGCGGCTGGAATCGGTGCTGACCGATGAAGGTGAGCGGCTTCGGATTGTTGAAGGCGCATCGGGGCTGCGTGTAAGTGCGGACACGGCCATTCGCATCGTTGCCAATTACGAGACATTGGCAATCGGGGACGGCGATGTTGCGGGCGCAAAGCTGTATGCTTTGCTGCAAACGGTTTCTCCCGTGCCACTGGCTGCCGCGGAGTTTGAGGAGGGCGTGAAAACAGAACCTTCGGAGATACAGAGTATCTGGCGGGGGTATGATTATCTGAATATTATAGTAAAGGTAAAACAGCAGGGCAAGCATTTTTTCCATTTTGTGGAGGATGAGGCTGTTGTGGATGAAAACAGCGGACGTGTCAAGGTGCGGTTGACTTTGTATCACGAGGTAAGCAGCAGTGTGCAGGATTATGGCAAGCGTGCTTATCTGTCCGTCCCTTTAAAGCAATATATGACTGAAGGCGTGCGGGGGGTGGATGTCCGGTTTAGGATTTATACTTATTCCGGCTGTTTTAAGACTTATGTTTTGGACGAAGCGGGGCTTCGTGTAGAGGAAGGTTGATTTTATACATTATATATAGATAAGAAAGTGTATCAAAGTGGGGCGGGATTTATATGCCGGTTCTTTGATACACTTTCTTGTCTATATTCAGATGCTGTTGTGATGAACGCTGTCGGCAATTGTCACTTCAATGCCCATTTCCTCCAGGCGTAAAGCGGTGGAAGGCGGGATGCGTGAGTCGGTAATGATGTGGTCTACATCTTCCATATCGGCAATCTTGCTGAAACCTCTCCGTCCGAACTTGGAGGAATCCGCAAGCACTATCGTTTTCTGGGCAGTCTGCATCATTACGCGGTTGAGGCTCGCTTCCATCATATTGGTAGTGGTGATGCCGAAGTCGAGGTCGATGCCGTCTACGCCGATAAACAGCTTGCTGCACGAAAAGTCTGCCAATATGTTTTCTGCATATTTCCCTACCACGGACAGACTGCTGTGCCGCAATATGCCGCCGAGTTGAATAATATAGATGTTCTTTTCGCTTGCCAGGATATTCGATACTTCCATGGAAGCGGTAATAACGGTCAGTTCATCTGCCGGAACGATGCTGCGGGCAAGTGCGTGCATGGTTGTTCCCGATGCTATCAATATGGAATCTTTGGGAGTGATGAGGCTGGCGGCTTTCATTCCAATCAGTCTCTTTTCTTCGACATACAGCTTTTCTTTCTCACTGACGTTCCGGTTGTCGATGTAAGGGTCTATCAAAATAGCCTTTCCGTGGTTTCGGTACAGTTTCTTTTCTCTTTCGAGGTCTGTTAAATCCTTACGTATCGTAACTGACGAAACATTGAGGTGTGTGGCTAAATCTGTTACCAAAATAGAATTATGCTGTATCAACAACTCCAGTATGATAGATTGTCTCTCTTCTTTTGTCATAATAGGCTTTAAATAGTATTCAATGCGCTAATATAGCTGAAAAAAACAGTATAAAGAAACTCAGAATGCTAAGAAATGATAAAATGTTTGTCCGATAATATTCCCTTTTGAAACGTAAGTATAATCTGTGCTTACAGGTATGAAACTTCTTGCCTGAAGATTTTTTTTCTGTTATTCAGTGAAAAAACAGCGAAAAAGTTTCGTAGTTATAAAAATAGCTTTTATATTTGTTGCGAAATGAAACCTTGTTTGTTTTGATAAGAAAGCAGCGGTGCTGTTATACTAATCTTGAAAATCAAACTGCGTTAACTAATATTATAAGAGACATGATACTTAATAGCGAGATTAACGAATTTGACGTCATCATTGTTGGCGGAGGCGCAACCGGAGCAGGTACGGCAAGAGATTGCGCTTTGCGCGGAATGCGCGTTTTGCTTGTTGAACGCTTTGATTTTGCTGCCGGCGCCACCGGACGAAACCACGGTTTGCTTCACAGCGGCGCCCGTTATGCAGTGACCGATAGAGAATCGGCAGCCGAATGTATTAAAGAGAATATGATTCTCCGGAAGATAGCACGCCATTGCGTAGAGGAAAACGGAGGTCTGTTTATCTCTCTTCCGGAAGACGACCTTTCATATCAAAACTTATTTGTAGAATCGTGCCGGGCAGCGGGTATCGATGCACAGGTAATCGACCCTGCAGAGGCGAGGTTGATAGAACCTTCGGTAAATCCTGCGATAATAGGTGCAGTGAAAGTGCCCGACGGTTCGATAGACCCTTTCAGGCTGACGCTGGCAAATGTCATCGACGCCAAGGCTCACGGTGCGAAAGTGCTGGTGTATCACGAAGTGACCGCATTGATTCAAGAGCAGGGAAGAGTTGTAGGAGTCACGGTACTTAATCATAAAACAAAAACCGAACATAATTATTACGCACCTCTGACTATAAACGCGGGTGGTATTTGGGGACATGGCATTGCTGCAAAAGCAGGCATAAGGGTGGACATGTTCCCGGCAAAAGGCTCGTTATTGATTTTTGGGCATCGAATCAATAATGTAGTGCTTAACCGTTGTCGTAAACCGGCCAATGCAGATATTCTTGTTCCTGGAGATACAATCTGCTTGATTGGAACGACTTCCAGCCGTGTGGGATTTGATGAGGTGGATGATGTGCGGGTTACACCGGAAGAGGTGGATTTGCTGTTGTCGGAGGGCGAGAAGTTGGCTCCTGCTCTGGCTACAACCCGTATTTTGCGTGCATACGCCGGCGTTCGCCCGCTGGTGGCTGCCGATAATGACCCTTCCGGCCGTAATATCAGCCGCGGCATCGTGTTGTTGGATCACGAAGTGCGCGATGGTGTTCCGGGATTCGTAACTATCACGGGCGGAAAACTGATGACATACCGGCTGATGGCGGAGTGGGCCACAGACCTGGCTTGCAAGAAGCTTGGCATCGACAAGCCTTGCATTACAATGAACGAACCCCTTCCCGGTTCGCGCATGGAAGAGGACCGTTCGGGGGGCAAGCAGGTGGTGGCGGAACAACCAAAACGTTCTTCGGTAGGCCGTCACGGTGAAATGGCTGCCAGGATTGCATCGGAAAGCAAGTACGATAACAGCCTGGTTTGCGAATGTGAGGATGTGACCGTAGGTGAAGTGAACTATGCCGTGAACGAACTTGATGTGCACAACCTGATAGACCTGCGCCGCCGCACACGTGTCGGCATGGGTACGTGTCAGGGGGAACTCTGTGCCTGTCGTGCGGCAGGATTGCTGGGCGAGGCGCATAATTGCTCCCAAAAGGCGAAAGAGGATTTGGCTTCGTTCCTGAACGAACGCTGGAAAGGATTGTATCCTGTGGCATGGGGCGAGGCGCTGCGCGAAAGCGAATATACCCAGTGGATATATGGTGGAGTTTGTGGAATGGAATAAAATGAATAAAGATGAAATTTGATACTTTAATAGTAGGTGGGGGGCTTGCCGGTCTGACGTGTGGCATCCGTTTGCAGAAGAATGGCGTGAAGTGTGCTATCATTTCCACCGGACAAAGTGCGTTGCATTTTTCTTCCGGTTCATTCGATTTGCTCAACGAACTGGCCGACGGGACAAAGGTGGATAATCCGCTTGCGGCTGCCGGCAGGGTTGGCGCAAATCACCCCTACGCCAAGCTGGACGGTAAGTTTGCATATTATGTCCGTGAGGCGAAACAGTTGTTCCTTGATTGCGGTATTGAAGTGAACGGTGATGCGGAACGTAATCATTTGCGTATAACTCCGATGGGCACGTTGAAGCCGACGTGGCTGACGTTCTCCGACTTCACGCAACTTTCATCGCCCCATGATATAGCAGGCAAGAAAGTGCTGGTGGTCAATATAGCCGGATTTCTTGACTTCAATACGAAATTTGTAGCCGACAGTTTTGAGAAGTGCGGTGCTGAATGCCGTATATCTTCTATCAATCTTCCCGAACTGGAAAGATTGCGGATTAGCCCGACGGAAATGCGTTCCACCAATATTGCCAGGGTTCTGGAGAATGACAAAACGCTTGAGACTTTAATCAGGGAGTTGGCCGGAAAGGTATCCGGCTTCGACAGCGTTGCTTTGCCGGCTGTATTCGGACTGTCGTCTGCCGCACCGGTAAGAAAGCTGAAAGAAGCGTTGGACATTCCGGTATGGCTGATTCCGACAATGCCGCCCTCTGTGCCGGGCATCCGTGCACAGCAACAGCTACGCCGTTCTTTTGAAGCGCTGGGCGGAGTCTATATGCTGGGCGATACGGTAGTGAAAGCCGACTTCAAAGGCAATAGAGTGCAGGCGGTATATTCCGTCAATCATGGAGATATCTCGTTTGTGGCGGAAAACTTCGTGCTTGCTTCCGGCAGCTATTTCAGCAATGGACTGGTGGCGCGGCCGGACAGTGTTATCGAACCGGTTTTTGGCAGTGATGTGGATTTTACGGCGGGCCGCGACAGTTGGTATGACAAATCGTTCTTCAACAAGCAGAATTATATGGCGTTCGGTGTGGCCACCGACGACAAGTTGCGGATAAAGATTAAGGGTGAAGTACAGCAGAACCTGTTTGCAGCAGGTTCGGTACTGAGCGGCTCTAATACGATACATGAAGGTTGCGGTGCCGGTGTTTCCATGCTTACGGCATTGTTTGTAGCGGATAACTTAATAAAAGGATGACGTCATGAATATGCAGCAGAATAATATAAGCGAAAACAATTTTGAGCAATGTATCAAGTGTACGGTCTGTACGGTATATTGTCCGGTTATTCCGGTGAATCCCGAGTATCCCGGTCCGAAGCAGGCCGGTCCGGATGAGGAGCGTCTTCGCTTGAAGAGAGGCGAATACTTTGATGAGGCGTTGAAATATTGTCTGAACTGTAAACGCTGTGAAGTGGCCTGCCCGTCGAATGTGAAGATTGGCGACATTATCCAGTTGGCGCGTATCAAATACAGCAAGAAGAAACCGGCATTGCGCGATATTATGCTGGCAAATACGGATTTCGTAGGAACCATGGCATCTGCCTTTGCTCCCGTTGTGAATACCACATTATCTCTGAAGCCGGTGAAAATGGTAATGGACGGAGTCCTGAAGATAGACCATCACCGTGTGTTCCCGAAGTATTCTTCCCAGACATTCGAGAGCTGGTTCAAAAAGAATGCGATGGCTTCGCAGGATAATTACAAGAAGCATGTAAGTTTTTTCCACGGCTGTTACATCAACTATAATTTCCCTCAGTTGGGCAAAGATATGGTAAGCGTGCTTAATGCAATAGGCTATGGAGTGCATTTGCTTGAAAAGGAGAAGTGCTGCGGAGTGGCTTTGATTTCCAACGGCTTGATCAATCAGGCACGTAAGCAGGCTGAGGCAAATCTCCGTTCAGTCCGTAAGTCGGTCTTTGAGGATAAGCGTCCGGTCATCGGAGCTTCATCGACTTGTATTTTCACGATGCGCGACGAATACCCGCATCTGCTTGGCATTGACAATGCGGACGTACGCGACAGCATAGAACTGGCTACCCGGTTCATATTCCGTCTGCTCGAAGAGGGAAACGTAAAACTGAAATTCCGTGATGACGTGAAGATGAAGATTGCCTATCATACTCCTTGCCACATGGAAAAGCTCGGTTGGGCGTACTATTCCATCGCTTTGTTGCGCAGTATTCCCAATATAAACCTTACCGTGCTCAATTCCCAATGTTGCGGAATTGCGGGTACATACGGCTTTAAAAAGGAGAATTACGAAACATCGCAGGGAATCGGCGCTTCGCTGTTCCGACAGATAGAAGAAGTGGCTGCCGACTTTGTCGCTACCGATTGCGAAACTTGCAAATGGCAGATTGAAATGTCCACTCCGGCAAAGGTGAAGCATCCCATTTCGATACTGGCAGAAGCGCTCGACCTGGAAGCAACCCGTAAATTAAACAGTGATAAATAATATTATTCTTAAAATCGTAGTACTATGTGGAATTTTTTAGCACCACCTGCTCATAAGCAGGAATTACCGGCAGAGAAGATTGATTCGGCGTATAAGAGTTACCGTTGGCAAGTCTTCCTGGGTATATTTATCGGTTACGCAGGTTTTTATATCGTGCGTAAGAACTTCTCGATGGCCATTCCGGAACTTGCCCAGTTTGGTTTTGAAAAGGGCGAACTGAGTATCGTTCTCTCTATGAATGCCGTAGCTTATGCTTTGTCCAAGTTCCTGATGGGAAGCGTGTCCGACCGCAGTAACGCACGTGTATTTCTTCCGTTAGGATTGGTTTTGGCTGCCGTGTCCATGATGTTTATGATTGTGCCGGTACAGTTCTTCGGTCCGGAACAGAAATCACTGGCCATTATCGTAATGGCTGTTTTAAACTTCCTGGTAGGTTGGTTCAACGGTATGGGATGGCCTCCTTGCGGACGTGTCATGACCCACTGGTTTTCGGTGACCGAACGCGGAACGATGATGTCCATCTGGAACTGTGCCCATAACGTGGGCGGTGCATTGGTCGGCCCGATGGCAGTTTACGGTGCGTTGTGGTTCGGTTCCTGGTTCTATGGTGCCGACGCATCCCGTTACTTCCTCATCGGTACGTATGTATTCCCGGCAGCGGTGGCTATTCTTGTAGCGTTGGTGGCATATTGCCTGATTCGCGATACCCCTCAGTCTTGCGGGCTTCCCACTATTGAGAAATACCGTAACGACTATCCTAAAAACTATAGCGAGAAGCAGGAAGAAGTGCTTACCGCAAAGGAGATTTTCTTCAAACACGTATTCAACAACAAGATGCTTTGGTACATTGCTATTGCCAATGCTTTTGTCTACATGGTACGTTACGGATGTCTCGACTGGGCTCCTACTTTCCTGAAAGAAGCTCAGGGATATGATATCAAGCAAGCCGGCTGGGCATACTTTGCCTATGAATTTGCTGCAATCCCCGGAACATTGGTTTGCGGCTGGTTGAGTGACAAAGTATTTAAAGGCGGACGCGCAATGACTACTATCATCTTTATGGCTATCGTTGCCTTGTTCATCTTCCTTTATTGGCAGTTCTCCGATAACTATATAGTCGTAACCTTGTCTCTGATTGCTATCGGTTTCTTTATCTACGGACCGGTAATGCTGATCGGTGTTCAGGCGCTCGACCTTGCTCCCAAGAATGCCGCAGGTACGGCTGCCGGACTTACCGGGTTCTTCGGGTACTTCTTCGGAACTGCCATTCTTGCCAACGTCGTTCTCGGCTACGTAGCCGAAATGGCAGGCTGGGATTGGACGTTCATACTGCTGCTTATAGCTTGTGCCTTGTCAATTATTCTGATGTCCTTTACCTATAAGGACGAAAAGGCATTGCTTGCAGAAAGAAACAAAAAATAATCTTTTTAAGATAATATAGAATGACATTAAACCAGTATTTACCTTAAAAATTGAACTATGTCGAAGAATCCAATCAAATTAAGTGCAACCTTGTTAGGTATGGCCTTAGTAGCTTTCACTTCCTGTGAAGATCAAGATTTTACAGATGTGAATAACGATGCAACACGTGTTGAAGTAAACACAATCTCTGCCGAAATGGCAAAAGTGCGCGACTACGTACCCCCTTATGCTGTAATGGCTCACCGCGGTTCTACTTTCTGGGCTCCGGAAGAAACGGAATCGGCCTGGCGCTGGGCACGCGAAATGGGTGCGGACTACCTCGAATCCGACCTTCAGTGTACGAAGGACGGTGTTATCCTTGCCAATCACGATGACAACCTGAAGCGTACCACTAATATTGAAAATGTATATAGCGAACTGGTTCCGGCAACCCGTAAGGCGTTCTATATGCGTCATGGAATGAGTGAGGCGGAAGCCGAAAAACTTGTAGAAGCCGATAAAGCAAGTTTCCGTCCTTACTATGCAATGTCTTACATGTATGAGGAGTTGCTTGCACTCGATGCCGGCAGTTGGTTTAACGAAACAAGCATTGAGCAGGCTCGTGAGTCGTTTTCCGAACAACACCAGTATATCTCGGCTCTTGAAGACCAAATCCGTTACGCTGAAGGAAAAATGCTGAAGCGTGATGTTAACGGTGAACGCATATACACTGTTACCGGTACTTGGAATCCGGATAAACCCCGCGACTGTCTGACCTATAAATTTGAATATGTGGATGATCCGCAGGATACAGGCAACCGTCCGGGTGTCTATATTGAATTCAAAGAGTCTTGGCTGAACCCTTCGGACTTTGAAAAGCGCGTTTACAATAAACTTGACGAACTTGGTTGGAACATCATTACCAAACCTTGCGACGGCGAACCGTTCTATAAGAATAATAAAGTAAATGTCGGTAATACCAACGGTAAGGTCATTCTCCAGACATTCTCTCTCGAAAGCCTTCGCCGTACGGCAGAAGAATTCAAAGGCAAAATTCCTATGTGCTTCCTGTTGTGGGAGGGTAACGGTGCTACCGACCTGAAACACGATACTCCTCAGGGTTATGCTTCTTTCATTAATCTCGGTTTGGAATACAAGGCTCATATCATCGGTCCTTGCATCGCAGGCGCTCCCAACGACTATCCGGAAATGAACGCTCCGTGGCAGGCCTATCTTATCAAGAAATCCGGTATGCTCAACCATCCGTACTCATTCGATTCTTATGCGCAAATGGGAAAATATTTCGGTCAGTACAACTGGGGAAATACCGTACAATATGATGAGCTCCTGCATGGCATCTATGGCGACGGTCTGTTTACCAACCGTTCTGAAATGAGCTTGAAATACTTAATTGACAACGGTCTGCGTAAGGCTCCGGCTCCTCAGACAGTGCCGGATGCTGTTGAAACACTTAAGAGACTTGGTTACTAATTAATTTATTAACACTAATACAGATTATATTATATGAAAAAGTATATTTTAATGCCGGTATTGGCTGCATTGTCACTGTCAGGATCGGTTGCCCAAGCCCAGGACTTTGATAATAAGCCGGTTGTTAATGTAAGCAACTCCAAGGAGAATCTGAACTTTACGATTGGCGCACGTTTTATGATGGACGGTGCATACTATCATTCGGATTTCACTCCGGTGAAATCGGGAGCTGCTATTACCGATGCGCGCATCCGTACCTCTATGAGCTATGAAGACTGGTACTTCTATGCCGATTTCGACTTTTCCAAAGGCAAGTTCTCACAGAAGAATATCTTCCTGCAATACTCGCTGGAAGGTGTAAAAGGTACTCATCGCTTTAAAGCCGGTTATTACAACAATCCGGCATCCATGGCAAACAATACCAGCCGCGGAAGCCTGCACTTCATTTCCCGCTCGGCGGCAGCCAACGCTTTCTCACCGTCACGTGAGCTGGGTTTGAGTTATATTTTCTACAACAACCACTTCTTCGCCAATCAGGGTGTATTTGCCGAGAACAAGTACAACGACCAGCCGTCGGGATATCAGGGCATGTCATTCGGCGGCCGTTGGGTATGGCGTCCCATTAATAACGAAGACAGAACATTCCACGTAGGAGCAGCTTTCCGTTATGCCAATATCGCTACGGGTGTGGTGGAGAACAACGTATTGAAAACAGAACTGGATCTCGGTTCTTCATTGGAAACTTACGTAGATGCTACTCAGGACTTCCTGTCTGCCAAACTGCCGTGGGCGAAGAATGTATTTGATGTAGGTGCTGAATTCTTATACAAGACAGATAACTTCTTTACCCGTGGTGAATATATGTACAAACATGTTACCAAAGAACGTGACGACCAGGCATTGTTCGAAGCTAATCTGGGTTCTATCGACTCTTGGGGCTCACTCGAAGCATGGCAGAAAGGTAATCCGCTTGGTGAGAACTCTTTCCACGGAGCTTATATCGAAGCCGGTTATAAAATCTTCGGCGATCCGTATCAATACAGCAATTCCGATGCTTTGTTGAAAGGCTTGAACGGAAGAGCGCTTGAAGTGGTTGCCCGTTATAGTTATACCGGTCTGAATGACCTCGTTGAAGGCGAGAAATATATTCCCGGACGCGACCAATACTATCCCAACGGTATATTGGCAGACTATCCGGCTACATCATTAAGTGTCGGTGGCGGTAACATGCACTCCGCTACTTTGGGTGTAAACTACTCTTTCAACAAGTTTGCCCAAGTAATGTTGAGCTACACTTACAATCGTCTTGACCGTGACAAGTTCCAATATGACAAGAACTTCCACGTGCTCCAGGCCCGTCTGATGTTCCAATTCTGATTGTGTGCATTTGTTTATAATAATGGTTAGTGAGCCTCTGTAATGAGGTAAAAACAAGAAAGGGGATGCAGTGAAAAGCATCCTCTTTTTTGTTGTACAGAGGTGTAGGTGCAGATATTTCCCGGTATGGGCGGCATAATAAACGAAAAAGTTATAACTTTGATTGCATTTTTAATTCAGACTAAAATAAGTAGACTTATGAAAGTATTCTTTGCGGGCATTTGCCTGTTCTTCTCCACTCTCTTCTCATGTCAGCAGAAAGGAGAGGATTTCGAATCCGTCTCGGCGGACGAGTTTGCCACATTGATAGCAGATTCCGACATTCAGCGATTGGATGTACGTACGGTTGCCGAATATTCGGAAGAGCATATTCCGGGCAGTATCAATATCAATGTGCTGGACGAACAGTTTGCTGCCATTGCGGATTCTACACTTCAAAAAGATAAACCGATAGCTCTTTATTGCCGCAGCGGAAAGCGTAGTAAGAAAGCCGCCGCTATTTTGAGCCGGAAAGGGTATAAGGTTTATGAGCTCGACAAGGGCTTTATCGGGTGGAAAGAGGCCGGAAAGGAAACGGAGAAATAGTTTCTTTTAATTCTGATTCTGTCCCCCTTACCGACACATAGCACTGACCGAGCTGCCGTTTTGCAGAAAGGAGCTTGTGTGAGTGCTGGCAAATATAAAGAACAGTGCTGGCAAATCCTTGGCCGGTATGCTGTGTTTTATTCTTCGGGCACATGTAAAATGTCGTTATGCTTATAGTAAAACTTCGTTTTGCAGTTGCGGGCTGCCCGGTTGCCAATTGCGGGCCCGACAGCCCGCAGCTGGAAACTATTCGTCCCGCAATTGCGGGACGAAAAAAAACATAAGGCATACTAAGGTTTTGTATCGTATATAAGCGTATTATCTATGAGAGATACGGAGATTACGATAAAATGGTATTTATAACCCTTCTATCAGGCGTTTCAACACGACTGTCGCAGAAATCTCTCGGTTGGCAGCTTCCGGTATTACGATGGATTGCGGGCTTTCAATCACGTCGTCCGTTACAATCATGTTGCGTCGTACCGGCAGGCAGTGCATGAAATAGGCATTGTTGGTTACGGCCATTTGGCGGTCGCTCACGGTCCAGTCGCGGTCTTTGCTCAGTATTTGTCCGTAGTTGTCGCCGGTATAGGCAGCCCAGTTCTTGGCATATACGAAGTCCGCACCTTCAAAGGCTTTCATCTGGTCGTATTCCACACGGGCATTGCCCACGAATTTCGGGTCGAGCTCATAACCTTCAGGGTGGGTAATGACAAAGTCATAATCCGTGGCGTTCATCCATTCCGCGAAGGAGTTGGGAACAGCCTGCGGCAACGGACGGGGATGCGGAGCCCATGTCATGACGACTTTGGGACGTGCCGTTTTCTTATATTCCTCAATAGTAATGAGGTCTGCAAAACTTTGCAGCGGATGGCGCGTGGCGGCTTCCATGGAGAATACCGGCCGGCCGGAGTATTTGATAAACTGGTTCAGTATTACTTCGTTGTAATCGTATTCGCGGTCTTCGAAGCGGGCGAAGGAACGCACACCGATTACGTCGCAGTAGCAACCCATTACGGGGATAGCTTCCAGCAGGTGTTCAGGCTTGTCGCCATCCATGATGACGCCGCGTTCGGTTTCCAGCTTCCATGCTCCCTGGTTGATGTCCAATACAATGACATTCATGCCCAGGTTCAGAGCGGCTTTTTGGGTGCTGAGGCGGGTACGCAGACTTGAGTTGAAGAATATCATCATCAGTGTCTTATTACGTCCCAGCTCTACATATTTGAAACGGTCTTTTTTGATTTCGAATGCTTCGTCCAGTGCAGTTTTCAGATTGCCGATATCCTGCACACAAGTAAAGTTCTTCATATTTTTTTAGCGATTAGTGATTAGCGATTAAGCGTTAATTTACTTTCTTATCTGTCCTTCTCCTTCAATAATCCACTTGTACGTGGTGATTTCCTCTAAAGCCATAGGCCCACGAGCATGCAACTTCTGTGTGCTGATGCCGATTTCCGCACCCAGTCCGAACTGTGCGCCGTCTGTAAAGGAAGTCGGGGCGTTGACGTAGACGCAGGCGGCATCTACTTCGCGGCAGAACCAGTCGGCATGTTCTTTGTCTTCGGTTACGATACATTCGCTGTGTTTGGAACCATACTGCTGTATGTGTGCTATGGCACTGTCCATGCCTTCAACGACTTTTACAGCCAGTTTGTAGTCCAGAAATTCCGTACCGAAATCCTCTTCCGTGGCTTCTTTCAGCAGTTCCGCCGGATAGTGGCCTTGCAAAGAGGCGTATGCAAGTGTATCTGCGTAGATAATCACATTGCTTTCCTGCAGCGGTGCACAGAGGGCGGGCAGGTCTTTCATGCGGTCGCCGTCTACGAGCAGGCAGTCCAAAGCATTGCATACGCTGACGCGGCGCGTCTTGGCGTTGTTGACGATGGCGGCTCCTTTCTTTACATCTCCGTAACGGTCGAAGAAGGTGTGGCATATGCCTGCACCGGTTTCTATCACCGGGATGGTGGCATTCTGACGGACAAAGTTAATGAGGTTGCTGCTGCCGCGCGGGATAATCAAATCGACATAACCGTTGGCATGCAGTAATGCTGCGGTGGCTTCACGGTTGGAAGGAAGCAGCTCCACAACGTGCAGGTCTACTTCAAACTGTTTCAGAACGTCGTGTATCACGCTGATAATGGCGCGGTTGGAAGCGTCTGCATCACTTCCGCCTTTTAGTATGCAGGCATTGCCGCTCTTTAGGCAGAGCGAGAATACATCGAAACTGACGTTGGGGCGTGCTTCGTAGATGATGCCGATTACTCCGAAAGGAACGCTTACACGTTTTATCTTCAGTCCGTTGGGCATTACTGCCTGCTTTTGTACGCGCCCTACCGGTGAGGGTAGCTTGGCTACCTTGCGGATATCGTCTGCAATTCCCTTCAGGCGGTCTGCCGTCAGCTTCAAGCGGTCGTACTTCGGATTAGAGATGTCCATGCGGTCCAGGTCTTTCCGGTTCTCGGCAAGGATAAAGTCTGTCCTTTTCTCGGCTGCATCTGCAACGGCCAGTAATATCTGGTTAATCTTTTCGTCGTTCAGCGCCAAAAGCTTGCGACTGGCATACTGTACGGCGGAAAAGGTCTTGTTTAAATCCATTTTCAGTGATTTATTAATTGATACTTCTGCAAATGTAGTGATTATAATCGGTATTAACCGGACTTATTCTATATAAAGATAGTCATAGTGCACTACAGGTTTCTTGCCGTGCTTTCCCATAGCCTCGCGAGCCTGCTCCGAACTGCAATTGGCTTTGCCTACGCCTATCGGATTTCCTTCAAAGTCTATGATGCGCACAATGTCGTCCTTCTCGAACTCACCCCGCACATCGGTGATGCCTATGGGAAGGATGCTGACTGCCTTGTCGGATGCAAGTACTTTTGTGGCGCAATCGTCGATGTGCAGTTCGCCTTTGGCAAACCCTTCACTGTGGGCTATCCACTTCTTTACGCTGGATACAGGCTGGGGAGCGGGAATGAAGCGGGTGTAAGTTAGTTGAGAACCGAGAGCAGGGGACTGAACATCGGGGAACAGGGCGGGGAGTTCCTGATGCAGCAGGTCTACCAGGATATTGTCGCGCTTGCCGTTGGCGATGATAACGGTAATTCCTTCATCGGCCACTTTACGGGCAATATTGGTTTTGGTGAGCATGCCGCCGCGTCCGAAGCTGGATTTGGAAGTCTGTATGTAAGAGGACAGGTCTTTGCCGTGCTCTATCTCACGGATGACTTCCGATGCAGGGTCGGCAGGCGAGCCGTTGTAGATGCCGTCGATATTGCTGAGGATAATCAGGACTTGCGCATCCATCATGGAAGCTATCAGTCCGGAGAGCTCGTCATTATCGGTGAACATCAGTTCGCTGACGGAAATGGTATCGTTCTCGTTGACAATGGGAATCACTCCGTTTTCCAGCATTACGGTCATGCAGTTTTTCTGGTTGAGATAGTGGCGGCGGGTAGCGAAGTTCTCTTTCATGGTGAGCACCTGCCCCACAGGGATACCGTGTTCACGGAATAGTTCGTAATAACGGTTGATGAGTTTGGCTTGCCCCACGGCAGAGAACAGTTGGCGCTGGTCTACGCTATCCAGCTTCTTGGCGGGGTGTATCTCGCTTCTTCCCGAAGCAACGGCTCCGGAAGAAACGAGAATGATTTCCACGCCTGCTTTATGCAGCTCCGCCACTTGGTCTACAAGGGCGGACATGCGGGTTACGTCCAATGTGCCGTCACGGCGTGTCAATACATTACTGCCTATTTTGACAGCAATTCTCGTTAGTTGTTGTTCCATATTTGTGTGTTTCCCGATGCGGGAAGATTTAATCTCCGTCTTCTTTCTTTTCGTATGAGCGAACCACTTCCATGGCTGCTTCATAATTCGCTTCATTGACGAGTACTGCTACATCGACTGCTGTCTCGGGCAGGACAATGTTTACTACCATCCCGTCTTTTAAGGTTGATTCGATGCCATTGTTTTCCAGCAAACTTTTTACAAGTTCGGCTTCCCAAAGCGATCCGTTGAATACTTCGACGAGCTTGCTTTTATCTTCTTCTTTCATAGCGGTATGAATTTAGAGTTCTTGTCCTACAAATATAACAAGTTTTTTCGATTTAATGTTTAATACCGGACAATTTATGCCTATAGCTCGATGCGCTGCACCGTTACCGCTTCATTCAGGAAGATAGAGGCAGATTCGGTGAATTTGTCTTCCGCTTCGGTGGTATAGTAACTGCATTTGCCGTTCTGGGTACATTGGGCGTCTATTTCGGGATGGCGGTGGAGATAGTCTTTCAAACTGTCGGCCACTAATTTGCCTTGTGATACTATCGTGATACTCTCCGGCATATATTTCCGGATTTTGGGTAGCAGTATCGGATAGTGCGTACAACCCAAGATGGCGGTGTCTATCTCCCGGTCTTTGGCAAGGAGTTCATTTATGTATTTGCGGACGAAGTAATCCGTTCCGTCGCCTTGTGCTTCATTGTTCTCTACAAGTGACACCCATAGCGGACAGGCTTCTCCGCTGACTTTGATGTCGGGGAACAGTTTATGTATCTCCAACGGATAGGATTCGGACTTGATAGTTCCGCCTGTAGCAAGTACTCCAACGTGGCGGCTGCGAGTTATATTGCCGATGCATTCCACGGTAGGGCGGATAACGCCTAATACACGGCGTGCCGGGTCAAGGTGCGGCAGGTCGTTTATCTGTATGCTGCGCAGAGCTTTGGCGGATGCTGTATTGCAGGCAAGGATTACAAGGTGGCAACCCATCTCGAACAGTTTGGTAACTGCCTGCAATGTAAACTCGTAGACGACTTCAAAAGAACGCGTTCCGTAAGGGGCACGGGCATTATCGCCCAAATAGATATAGTCGTATTCCGGTAAGGCTTCCCGTATTTTACTTAAAATAGTAAGCCCGCCGTATCCAGAATCGAATACACCGATAGGGCCGGGAGTGGAAGGTAGTTTTTGTTTCATACAATCTTTCTGACGCTAAGAGTATAGTGTGCAGCAAAGATAGTGTAAATTGTGAGGATAGGGCACGGATTGTACGGGATTTTACGAACAGAAGAATTGATTTTGTAAGTCATTCAGTATAATTCGTGCCCTTAGGATATTTATTTAATCTTTTCGTAGATGTAGAGTTCATGAATTTCTCCCTTATAGCCTTCTTCAGTGAATGGACCTTGAGACATACCCAAAATAATTTGAGTGCCGCGGTTGTTCAATACAACGAGGTCGTCGTTCACAGGGTCAATGGAGAGACCTTCTATCTCACCGGCACGACGGAAGTCGCTCATCTCCCGGAACAGTTCAACCTTTCCGGCTTTAGCACCGGCTGCAATACTACCCTTGCGTGTCACTACTTTTCCGCTTTTGTCCAGTTTTACGCTGAAAGGAGTGTCTCGTACAGGTTCTACTCCTTCTTTCAGTCCAGTATAGGGTACTTCGGTGATGTCAGCGATATAAATATTATCGGGTATCTGATAAAGTGATTCACCGTCATCTGATGTGAAAAGCATTTTACCGTCGGCAATGAAGATGCCCTGACACCAATAAGGAGTGGGACGACATTGCATTTTGGTATAGTACTTGCCGGTTTCAAGGCTGTAGCAATATACATAGCGGCTGTCTACCCAGTCGGACATCCATACTATGTTCTTGTCACGGTCTACTGCCAGACCGGAAACTTCTACCTGACCTGATTCAGGACACCAGGGTAGGTCTCTTTTCCATTTCAATGTTTCAGCATCGTATACCGATACTGCAATATTGTAACCGCGGCCGTATTCGAATTTTTCTACACCGCAGTAGATTTCACCATTATAGACGTCAATATCACCGAAGTGATTGGCTATTTCCGGGTGCTGAAACGGCTGGTCATTCTTCATCAACATATTGCCTTCTTTATCGTACTTGTAAAGGACTTTAGTATCCGATACGTAATAGTAGTCCTTGTCTACGGCAATTCCTTGGCGTCCGGCTACAGGAATCACTTTCTTCAAACGGTATTCACTGCCTAAATGCTGTGCATTTACAGACATTGCACCCATAACGAGTGCCAATAAAACAAATAACTTTTTCATGATAGTATGATTTTTATATGTTTAAAAATAGAAAACGCCCATTAGTTGAATTTGATCGGAGCCTCGCTTACCGTTGTTGCTTATTTCTTTTGCTTTGTCGGTATAGAAAGAGTGACAATAGTTAGCTTGTATCTTCACATGATTGCAAGGATTGTAAGTGAGCCCCAAAAGAATACGGTCATAATTGTTCAGGCTGCTGTCGTTTACCTTATCACGATAGAAATCATAACGTACTACCGGCAGGAACTTACCTGCATGCCAACCTGCCAAAGCGTAGAAACCATCTTCTTTGATTATGTCGCGTCCGTCTTTGCTACTTCCTATGTGCCCGTATTCCGCACGCAGGTCGAGCCCTTTGGGGTCGTTGTACCAAGCACCTACGATGACGCGATTCATAGGTTGGTAATTAAATGATTCATCATTGACTGTTCCTTTGTATTCTCCCCAATTGTAGGAAGCTTTTATATTGAAGAATTTTGTAGGACGGAAAGTCAGAGCAGCTACGATGTCTTTAGACTTATTGTTATCGTCTTTCATAGGCAGATGTCCGTTGGATAATGACAGGTTATAACTTAAACGGCTGAATCCTCTTGCTTCGTCTGTAAACAAGTCGCCGAATGCCATTATACCAAGGTCACGTCCATAATCTACAAAGTCATAACCTATAGCATTGCGGCAAACCATGCGATAGCAGATGTTTGAGAAGTCGACAGTTTCCAATGTTGAAGGGGAGAGATCGTAATTCTCATAACCGAGTGGCAGATAGTACTGGCCGACACGTACTTGGAATGCTTTTGAAATTTTAGCAGTGACAAAAGCATCCATTACTTGTAAGTTCTTCTGTCCATTTCCATTGGTAGAACCCGCAATGCCGTTAAAAGCCTCAATTTGTAAACGGAAAGACACGTTTTTAACTACATTTCCATCCATAATCAAACGGAGACGTTTTGCTTGGAATGATGATGATCCGTCACCTACTGAGTTGTAGTTCCAGCCGGTTTGAAGATAGCCGGAGAGCTTAGGCAGTTTTTCCAAAACTTTTTCCCATTTTGTAGGTTCAGACTCTTCGGTAGCTGCGGCTACTGATTCAGTCACTGTTGTTGTCGTTGCAGTTTCCGGAACTGACTCTGCAAATGCGAAATTTGATACCAGCATGGTACCGCTCAAAAAGAGCGCACTGATGATTTTCTGTTTCATGTCATAATAGATTTAATGTGAATAATGTCCCTCTTATTGAGGATTTGATTTGTTTGTTCTGATTTTCCAACTTTCTGTATGAAATTTTATTTCAGGGTTTGGAATATCGTTACATTTCACGATGACCGCTCCCTCTTTTTCCCAATATTGCTTGACTGTATATCCGTTCATCGGGCCATCTTCTTTCCCTCGTATGGTCGTGTCATCCGGATTTACAACAATTTTCAATCCGCACGATTGGTTCAGCATGTCCATGTCTCCACGGCTATTCCCGCCGACTATAAGCGGCCGTGCCTTAATAAATGTGGGAATTACATTCGCTTTGCCGTCATCTTGTGGAATAGGCATAATTATCTCATCTGTCAATCTTCCGTTAGCTACAACAGATTTGACTCCGAGAATTTGTGTATCGGGCAACCCTAACTCTTCAGCAAGGAATTTCTGATAGAGGAATTCTGGAGATGCAGTAAGTATCCATACTTCAAAACCGTATTCTTTCAGATTAGCAATCAGTTGTTTCATTTCGGGATAGAATTTTCCTTGGTATGAATCAAGGTAGCATTCATAACCCATATCCATGATTTCAGCAGGAGTCATACCTGCCAAAAAATGAACGCGGTCTTCTACATAGGCTTTGCCTACGTTATTACCGTCTTTTACCATACGGTTCAGTATAGCAATTTTGCTTTTTGCTTGCGGATCGTTTCTATCCTTGTAGTTTTTATCGGCATAACGATACAAGGCTTCATCTGCAAGATAATAGGGAACCTGCCCGATAACTGTTCCGTCACCATCGAATACTGCTACTTTACGGTTATTCATTGTGAGTGTTGTATTCAAAAAACTTTCAATTCTATTGTTGACCTCATCCGACCAACCTGCTATTTTACGATAAGTTTGTGAAAAAACAGATGTAGGGTAACTGGTCGCTAACAGAATTACAAATAGAAATTGATGAATAAGAAATGTTTTCTTATCTCTTTTGCTTGGGGTGGAATTCAATTCTTTCATTTTTGTTTTCTTATTTTGTAGTACTGTATTGTTACTTTCTTGCAGCTTTTTCTTCTTTGTATGTGAATGATGTGAAAACAATGGATAGGGCGCAGGCTATTATCAGCAGTATGAACGTCCAATCCCAGCCTGCCATTTCGGCTACGTAACCGAGAACGACGTTGGCAAGAATGGCGGTTCCGAAGAAGTACCCGAAGAACTTGGTACAAAATAAGAGGAGCAGAGGGGATATAAAAAAAAGGTTAAGCCGTTGCTGGCTTAACCTTTTCGATGAATTCCTCGTTTAGAGGTATGCGGTTTGTTTGATACCGGTGTTATTTGATGCCGAGTTGCGTTTTAACTTTGGCAGTTACATCTACACTCTGTGCACCTACATAAGGTATCGGAGTACGGGCCAGGTCGAAGATATATACTACACCCTCAGCCTTACCTACAGCCTGGATAGCTTCGTCCAGCTTTTTATAGATAGGAGTCATGGCATCCTGCTGTGCCTTTTGCATAGACTGATATGCTTCCTGTTGGAACTGTTCTTGGCGTTGTGCCATGTCCTGCAGTTCTTTCTGACGTCTTTCTGCAATGTTTTTCGGAAGTGAGTCGGCTTGTGCCAAGAATTCCTGATATTTCTTATTGAACTCTTCCTGGGTACGTTGCATTTCTGTTTGGTACTCTTTAGACATAGCATCCAGGTCGGCTTGTGCTTTTGTGTATTCCGGCATGGTGACAATTACTTCTTGAGAGTTCATGTGAGCGAATTTAGTTTGCGCCATAGCTCCCAGGGGGAGGGCAAACATAACTACGAGCAGTGCGATTTTTTTAAGCATAATATTTACTATTTATTTTGGATGATAATTCTTTGTATAGGCTGCAAATGTATGAAATTAATTTGAATATCCTAATTTTGCAAGCACTTCATTGCTTATGTCAATACTCGGAGAGGCAAAGATGATGCTTGATGCGGATGCGCGATCCACTACTACCGCATAACCTTTCTGTGTGGAGATTTCCTTTACAGCTTCATAGATTTCATCTTGGATGGGCTGCATCAGCGCTTCACGCTTTTTGAAAAGTTCGCCTTCCGGACCGAAGTATTTGCGGCGCAGTTCGGCTGCGGATTTCTCTTTGGCAACAATCTCTTCTTCTTTCTTTGTCTTTTGTGCATCGGAAAGAGTTTTGACGGATGCCTGGTAGCTGTCGTACAAGCTCTTGGCTTCTTTACCCAGCTTCTCGACTTCGTTTTGCCACTGTTTGGACACTTGGTTCAATTCATTGCTCGCACTTTGATAGGCAGGGATATTCTTTAGGATATATTCCATGTCGATCAGGGCGAATTTCTGTGCATTGGCTGTAATGCCTGCGGCAAACAGCAGAAACATGATTAATAAACTCTTTCTCATAATGTTCTGGTTTTAGTTAAACAAATTAGAACTCTTGTCCCAGGATGAAGTGGAACTGGCTGCCGCCGTATTGCTTGGAACCGAGTACCTTGTCGAAACCGTAGGCCCAGTCGATACCCATCATACCAATCATAGGCAGGAAGATGCGGACACCGACACCGGCAGAACGTTTCAAATCAAACGGGTTGAACTTGTTTACGTCGTGCCAGGCGTTACCGGCTTCAACGAAAGTTAACGCATAAATACTGGTACTTGTTTCCAGCATCAGCGGATATCTTAATTCCAAACCGAGACGTGCGTATGCATAACCTTCGTAGCCATAAGGAGTAAGAGAGCTGTTCTCATATCCACGCAAGGCGACACTTTCGGTTGCATAGCTGGAATATCCTGTCATACCGTCGCCACCTACGTCAAAGGTTTCAAACGGAGATTTCTTGTATTTGTTGTAGTGTCCCAGCAGACCGAATTCTACGCGTCCCATCAGCACCGGAGTGCGTTTTACGGCGATAGGGTCCATCAACGGGATGTATACTTTGGATTTGAATTTCCACTTGTGGTATTCTATCCATTTGTGCATCTTGTTCATATCATCCTGATTGCTGGTACTGTACTTGCTGTAATCTGTACCGTCGAACAGGGAGTAGGGCGGTGTCAGTTGTGCCGACAGCGAGAATTCGGAACCCTGGCGCGGATAGATAGGATTGTCGATAGAACTGCGCGACAAGGTGAGGTTTATACTCAGGTTGTTACACTTACCGTTGGTAACGGGGAAGTATTGCCAGTCGCTCAGAATATAACGCTGGTAGGACAATTCTGCCGTAAATTGGAAGTAGTCATCCGGCCATTTCAAACGCTTACCGAACATTACAGCCAATCCCCACATCTGGATGGACTTGTCGGGGTCGTAATAGTTTTCATAATTGTTATAGTTGCCATAGTTGTACATACCATAACCGTACATGCCGCTATAGTAGCTGTTGTAATAACTGTTCATGTACGCATCGTTATAGTAACGGCTGCTGATATCCGTCTGGCGGGAGTAGAATGCAGATACGGAGAATGCATTCGGACGTTTGCCGCCGAACCACGGATCGTAGAACGATACGCTGTATGACTGATAGTATTTGGCATTGGTCTGGCCGCTGATAGTCAGTGTCTGGCCGTCACCCTGCGGCAGGATACCGCGGTAGTTCTCACCCGGATGCAACAGGTTGGCAACGGAGAAGTTGGTGAACTTCAGACTCAGTTTACCGATAATACCTGTCTGTCCCCAACCGGCAGAGAACTCTACCTGGTCGTTCGCTTTGGAGACGAGGTCATAACCTATATCCACTGTACCGTCTTCCGGTTTGGGCTGGATATCCGGTTGGATTTGTTCGGGGTCAAAGTGTCCCATTTGCTGGATTTCACGCATGGAACGCATCAGGTCTTCACGGCTGAAAAGCTGTCCCGGACGGGTACGAAGCTCACGGCGGACTACGTTTTCATACAAACGGTCGTTACCGTTGATGCTGACTTTATTGATAGTAGCCTGACGGCCTTCGAAGATACGCATTTCCAGGTCGATGGAGTCACCTACGATATTTACTTCCACGGGGTCGAGCGAGTAGAAGAGGTAACCGTTGTTGTAGTAGAGGTTGCCGATAGCGTCTTCATCTGTACTGGTACGCTCTTCCAGCAGCTTCTGATTGTAGACGTCGCCCTTCTTCATACGGAGCAGGAAATTCAGTTGTTCGGAAGGATAGAGGGTGTTACCTACCCACGTTACATTGCGCAAGTAGTATTTCTGTCCTTCTTCGATTTCCATGAAGATATCCACCGTACGGTCGTCATAAGACTTGATGCTGTCTTTTACAATCATGGCATCACGATAACCCAATTCGTTGTATTTGTCTATAATCAGTTGCTTGTCGGCTTCAAAATTTTCTTCAACAAACTTTTTGGTACGGAAAAGGTTGAGCAGTTTACCTTTTTCATTCGTTTTCTTCATCACACGTTTCAGCTTCTTGGTTGTGATGGCCTGATTACCGGTGATTGTAATCTGATGTACCTTTACTTTTTCCTTTTTGTCGATATTGATATCTACCAGGACTTGGTTCTCGTTGTTGGGATCATCCTTTTGCGTGATGATGATGTCGGCATTCTTGAAACCCTTATCGTCAAAGTAGCGCTTAATCAACGTTTTGGCGCGGTCTATCAGGTTGGGGGTAATCTGGTTTCCTTTAATCAGACCTACCCGGGCTTCCAAATCTTCACGTTCCGACTTCTTTACACCGTGATAGCGAATATCGGAAACGCGGGGGCGCATCGTCAGGTGGATTGTAAGCCAAATCCGGTCGCCCTCGATTTTATCCGCAGTAACTTGCACATCGGAGAACAACCCGTGACGCCAGTAGCGTTTGCAGGCTTGCGTTATTTCATCACCGGGCACGGTAATTGTCTGGCCTTTTGATAATCCGGATAAACCGATGATTACATAGTCTTCATAATTCTTGGCTCCAACTACCTTAATATCCGCTATTTCATATTTCTTGGGTGTTCCCGAATAAAGAATAACCGGTTTTTCGGTTTCATCGGTATTGCTGGTGTCCTGTGCCGAGCTGGTCAGTACACAGCTAAAGAGGCAGATAAACGTTACGAGTATGGAGGAAATACGATAGTACATTTTTTTATTTACTATATTTACGATTTACTATTTACAATTTGTGTTTGTCCGGTCAGCGGATTTGTTCGCTGGTTTTTCCGAACCTGCGTTCACGCTTCTGATAGTCGTGGATGGCTTTGTGAAGTTCCGCTTCACGGAAGTCAGGCCAGTAGGTGTCGCAGAAATAAAGTTCCGAGTAGGCACATTGCCAGAGCAGGTAGTTGCTCAAGCGGATTTCTCCGCCCGTACGTATCAATAAATCCGGATCGGGCATGAAGTCGGTGGCAAGATATTGGGACAACAGGGTGCTGTCAATCTGTTCGGGAGTCAGTTCGCCTTTTTGCACTAAGACTGCAAGGCGGCGGGCGGCTGCCGTTATTTCCCAGCGGGACGAGTAGCTGATTGCCAGTACCAGAGACATCCCAGTATTATTTGCGGTATGTGCTATACAGGTTTCCAAACGTTCCCGCACATTGTCGGGCAGCTTGGTCAGATCTCCGATAACCCGGAAACTGATGTTGTTTTTCATGAATGTTTCCTCTTCGATAGAGTCGAACAGAAGCGCCATCAATGCAGCGACTTCATTAGAGGGGCGATTCCAGTTTTCGGTGGAGAACGTATATAAAGTCAGATATTTGATGCCTAATTTAGACGCTTCTTCTGCAATGACATGCACTGTCTCGGCGCCGGCCTGGTGTCCATAGCTGCGCTCTTGTCCGCGCAACTTTGCCCAACGTCCGTTGCCGTCCATGATAATTGCCACGTGTTGTGGAATCCGGCTTAAATCAAGTTCTTCTTTATTTAGCATCTTTTTATACTTACATCTCTTGTCTTGGTTACTATTCTCGTTTTATACTTTTATATATAAAGGAAACAGAAATAATGAATTTATTGCACCCTGACTGGCATCAGCTTGTTGAGATGTCCGCGCCAAACGGCAGCATCTGTTCCGTTTCCGCCGAAGATAACCCATATATAAGGGCTGTCTGCAACAATGGAATAGGGAGCAGTTATATCTGTCATATCTTTATGTAACAAGAATTTTCTTTGAGGCTCACGCCAGGAAATACCGTCAACGGAAGAATAAATGGCATCAAGCTTGTTTTCATCTTTGCTGCCGAAGATATAAAAGTTCTCACCATAGTACATTACGGCAGGATTGGCAAATTTCGGACAATACACATCATAGGAACTGGTGTTTGCCAATGAATACCAGTCTTTGCCGTTGGAAGAAACCCAGGGAATGGTTTGCTGAACGTCATTAACGGTACGACCCACTACCATTGCCTGTGACTGATTGTTGCTGTCAAAGTTGGTGGAGTAGATATGTGATGTAGGAAAGTCAGCCTCTGCCTTACCCATATTTCCCTCTGTCTTGTTGCCTTGATTGTCAACTGTGTAAACTTCACCGTTTGAGGTAACGACAGTCAGCACATCGGTAAAACCGGCAATCAGTGTCCGGATATTGTTGTTCCCTTCCCAATTGGCTGGTGTCCAATTTATTCCGTCATCGGAAGAATGTGCCGTACCGTCTTCTGTCACGATGTAAAGTCTTTGTTTCTCATTTTCTCCGTCTTTGTATTTCAGGCAGACGAGGGATTCCAGTTTTGCATTGTCGGGAAGTTTAGCTCCGGACACTGCATCCCAGCCGTATGTTTCTTCTGTGTCCAGCCAATATGCACCTGCTCTTGTCTGTGTTTTCTGTGCCGCAGATTGTGTAAATACCCACAGCTCGTTGTTGAATAGGATGGCCTTTTGCTCACCTGAAAGTGTCGGTGCACTTCCCATCTCATCCCACACTAAGGAGTCCGGATCCTGCTTGTGTACTCTGATTTCAAGGGAATATTCATTTACGGTAAAGCCGTCCGGGGCATGTATTTTGAATTTCATCCCGTTTTCGGTGTTTATGGCTTTCGTAAGATTTACCGAGTCGGCTCTGTTGAATATCGTATCACCGCTGATACTATTCATTTCATCTCTTGAAGTAATCCAGCCGCTTACGGTGAACGTGTCAATCAATATGCGGTCGATAATCGTATCTGCTCCTATAGGCAATGAATCCTGGTTGTAGATTTTTCTTCTTAACTGGTCTATCGTGAATTTATAATGTTTGCCGTATACCGTGTCAATGCCAAAAGCATGTACCGTTGCATCGGAACTTAGTTCTACCGTGTCGTCAGAGTCCAGGCACGAGCTTATTGCGATTGATACAAAAAGAAAACTTGCGATTATAGCTAAAAACTTTATTCTCATTTGAAAGATAGTGTTTATTTACAAGTTGCAAAAATAGGAACATTTTTTTCTATAAACAGCTTTATCGGCAAGTTTTATATAAAATTATAGATAATATGGCTGTTTTTCTCGATAAAAATGCCCTTGAATAAGGCTGTTAGCCTAATCTTGTGGCGCTGTAATGCCGGAAATTCCTGCCGAAATAAACTTCGTTGGTACAGGGCGCTTTATTGCCAATTTCTGGTGCCTTGATACCGGATAATAGCGTTAAAGGACTTTCTTCGACAAAGGCTTCATCCCATAATTCCGCATCGATAAAGGACTGTAACAGGATGTTTCCGCCTTCGACTAACAGAGATTGTAGTCCCTGCATGTACAGGTGTTCCATGATTTGCGGCAGTATATTCCGTTGGAAGTCAATGGGGATGTATTCAACGTTGGGCTGTGGCTGGCACGGTTTTTCGGTGAACACAAGTGTGCGGACATTTCCATCGAATACACGCAGCTTGGGAGACAGCCGCAACTGTCTGTCTGTTACGATTCGTACTGGCGACCGGCCTTGCCAGTTCCGTACGGTCAGGCTGGGGTTGTCCAGCTCTGCCGTACGTGTACCTACCATGATGGCATTGTGCTCTGCCCGTTTCTTATGCACAAGCATGGATGTCAGGGGGGTGGATAGAATGACCGGTTGCCCGTCCTCACGGTTCTTATCGATGTATTTGTCGGCAGACTCCGCCCATTTCAGGGTAATGTAGGGGCGATGAAGGGTATGAAACGTGATAAAACGCCGGATTAGACTTCTGCATTCATCTTCCAGCACCCCGGTGATGACTTCCCGTCCTGCATCTTTCAGCTTCCGGATTCCCCGTCCTGCTACTTTGGCAAACGGGTCCTGGCAGCCGATTACGATGCGCGGAATCTCTTTCTCTATGATAAGGTCGGCGCAGGGCGGTGTTTTTCCGTAGTGGGCACAAGGCTCCAGACTGACGTAGATTGTAGAACGCTTCAGCAACGAGGGGTCTTTTACGGAGCGGATTGCATTGACTTCGGCGTGCGCTTCGCCGCAACGCACATGGTATCCCTCGCCGATAATTTTTCCGTCGCATACGATTACTGCGCCCACCATCGGGTTGGGGGCTGCATTGCATAACCCGTTTTGGGCTAACTGAATGCAGCGGCGCATGTATTTTTCTTCTTCCATACTTTGTATTACTCTTAAACTTCCACTATTTTTGCAGCCCGAAATGCCGAATGTTATGACTGTTTCCGTTTCTCATATCCGCCATGCTTTGCAGGAGAGTTACTCTGCGCAAGAAGCTGCCAATCTGTCCCGCATTGTCTGTTGCGAAATGCTGGGGCAGACTGCGGTCGATTATTACCTGGGCAAAGATATGATTTTATCCCCAAAAGAGATGCAGGATTTAGACACCATTCTTGCCCGCTTGCGTAATTTCGAGCCGATACAGTATGTGCAGGGCACCGCCCGTTTTCTGGAACGCTCCTACCATGTGGCCCCCGGCGTGCTGATTCCCCGTCCGGAAACGGAGGAGCTGGTGGAGGTGATGCTGAAGGAAGTTCCGTCCGGAGCCCGTATTCTTGACATTGGGACGGGGAGCGGCTGCATTGCCATTTCTCTCTCCAAGATGCTGCCGGATGCCAAAGTGACGGCATGGGACATTTCGGACACTGCCCTCCGCATAGCCCGCCGCAATAATGAGGCATTGCAGGCATCCGTGTGTTTTGTACAGCGGGATGTGCTGGCGTATGTTCCCGGCAGCGGGGAACGGTATGATGTGATTGTCAGCAATCCGCCATACGTCACTGAATCGGAAAAGCAGGAAATGGAGCGCAATGTCTTGGACTGGGAACCTTTTTCGGCATTGTTTGTTCCGGATAATGATCCGCTGCTTTTTTACCGGCGCATTGCAGAGTTGGGCAAGAGTATGCTGGCGTCCGGCGGCAGACTTTATTTTGAGATAAACCGTGCGTTCGGGGAAGCTACGGCAACGATGCTTCGCGCACAGGGGTACACCAATCTACGGGTGTTGAAAGATATTTCCGGAAATGACCGAATAGTAATCGCAGAACGATGATAGAAATTACAGAAACAGATGCTTTAAGCCGTGTGGCTGCTTATTGCTCCACTGCGGAGCATTGCCGTGCGGAAGTTACGGAGAAGTTGCAGCGTTGGGGTATTCCCTATGATGCCATAGACCGCATAATCAACCGTTTGGAACAGGAGAAATATATTGATGAGGAACGTTTTTGCCGTGCCTTCATTCATGATAAGTACCGCTTCGCCAAATGGGGGAAGATAAAGATAGGGCAGGCGCTTCAACTGAAGAAAATTCCCCAAAGTGTATTTTACCGTTACCTGAATGAAATCGACGAGGATGAATATCTTGCCGTGCTGGATAATTTGCTGGCGGTAAAGCGCAAGAGCGTGCATGCGGAGAATGAGTACGAACTGAACAATAAACTGGTGCGTTTTGCTTTGAGTCGGGGGTTCGAAATGAAAGATATCCGCCACTGTATTACGCTTTCTGATGAAAATGACGAATTGGAATAAAATTTATCCGTATTCTTTTTTATTCTCGTCAGCTTTCTGTATTTTTGCGACATATTTATCATAATAGTTAGTTTGGCTATGAAAACTTTAGAAAGATTGTTTGCAGAGAAGTTGCTGAAGATTAAGGCGATTAAACTACAACCCGCTAACCCGTTTATCTGGGCGTCAGGATGGAAATCCCCGTTTTACTGTGATAACCGTAAGACTCTTTCATATCCTTCTCTCCGTAATTTCGTGAAAGTGGAAATTACACGTCTGATTCTGGAACGTTTCGGTCAGGTTGATGCCATTGCCGGTGTTGCTACGGGAGCTATTCCCCAGGGTGCATTGGTGGCGGATGCGTTGAACCTGCCGTTTGTATATGTACGCTCTACCCCGAAAGACCACGGTTTGGAGAACCTGATAGAAGGTGAACTTCGTCCGGGTATGAAAGTGGTGGTGGTAGAAGATTTGATTTCTACCGGCGGAAGCAGTTTGAAAGCTGTTGAAGCCATCCGTCGCGACGGATGCGAAGTAATCGGTATGGTTGCCGCTTACACATATGGATTCCCCATTGCAGAAAAAGCATTCAAGGATGCAAAAGTTCCTTTGGCGACATTGACCAATTACGAAGCAGTGATGGAAGTTGCCCTTCGCACCGGTTACATCGAAGAGGAAGATGTGCCTACGCTGAACGAATGGCGTAAAGACCCCGCGCATTGGGAAGCCGGAAAATAAGACTTATTTTACATAATGATAGATTATGACAAAAGAGCCATTCGGATAGTTGCTGTCCGGATAGTTCTTTTTGTCTTTTAAAGACCATTGTATTATGACTAAATTTGAAAGTGCGGTAAAGGTGATACCTGCTTCGCAAAAAGCTGTTTATGAGAAGCTTTCAGACTTTAGCAATTTGGAGAAAGTGAAAGACCGCCTGCCGCAGGACAAAGTGAAGAATTTGAGTTTCGATGCGGAAACATTGTCGATAGAAGTACCGCCGGTTGGGAAAATAGTATTACAGATTGTAGAGAAAGAGCCTTGCAAGTGCATCAAGTTTGCAACAACCACCTCGCCTCTGCCCTTTAACCTGTGGATACAGATAGTGCCCGTTACGGAGACGGAATGTAAAATGAAGCTTACCATCGGAATGGAGTTGAATCCGTTTATGAAAACCATGGTGCAGAAACCTTTGCAGGAAGGATTGGAGAAAATGGCGGAAACTTTGTCGCTGATTAATTATTAATTACTAAATCTTATGGCTCAGAAACTTTGGGAAAAGTCCGTTCAGGTAAATAAGGATATAGAGCGTTTTACGGTGGGACGTGACCGTGAGATGGATCTTTATCTGGCAAAGCATGATGTGTTGGGTTCCATGGCACATATCACGATGCTGGAAAGTATCGGTTTGCTGACAAAAGAAGAATTGTCCCTGCTGCTTGCGGAGTTGAAGAATATCTACGCAACTGCTGAGAGCGGGGAGTTTGTGATAGAAGAGGGGGTAGAGGATGTTCACTCTCAGGTGGAATTGATGCTGACCCGTAAATTGGGTGATGTAGGAAAGAAAATTCATAGCGGACGTTCCCGTAATGACCAGGTGCTGCTCGACTTAAAGCTCTTTACCCGTGCGGAGATAAGGGACATAGCCGAGGCTGTAGAACAGCTTTTCCATGTGCTCGTCATGCAGAGCGAACGTTATAAAGATGTATTGATGCCGGGTTATACCCACTTGCAGATAGCGATGCCGTCGTCGTTCGGACTGTGGTTTGGCGCTTATGCCGAGAGTCTGGTGGATGATATGCTGTTTTTGCAAGCCGCCTTTAAAATGTGCAACCGCAATCCGTTGGGTTCTGCTGCCGGATATGGCTCATCTTTCCCTTTGAACCGTACAATGACTACCCGGCTGTTGGGCTTCGATTCATTGAATTATAATGTGGTGTATGCCCAGATGGGACGCGGTAAGATGGAGCGTAACGTGGCTTTTGCGCTGGCAAGCATTGCGGGCACCGTTTCCAAGCTTGCGTTCGATGCCTGTATGTTCAACAGCCAGAACTTCGGATTTGTGAAACTGCCCGATGACTGTACTACCGGTTCGAGCATAATGCCGCATAAGAAGAATCCGGATGTGTTTGAGCTGACACGTGCTAAATGCAACAAACTGCAATCATTGCCCCAGCAGATAATGATGATAGCCAATAACCTGCCTTCCGGGTATTTCCGCGATTTGCAGATTATTAAGGAAGTATTCCTGCCTGCTTTCCGGGAGTTGAAGGATTGTTTGCAGATGACGACCTATATTATGAATGAAATCAAAGTGAACGAACATATTCTGGATGACGATAAGTACCTGCTTATTTTCAGCGTGGAAGAGGTAAACCGTCTGGTGCGCGAAGGCATGCCGTTCCGAGATGCTTATAAGAAGGTCGGTCTGGACATTGAGGCTGGCAATTTCTCTCATGACAAGACAGTGCATCATACGCACGAAGGCAGTATCGGCAACCTCTGCAATGATGAAATATCCGGTTTGATGCAGAAAGTTGTGGACGGCTTTAATTTTGAGGTAATGGAACAGGCCGAAAAAACGTTGCTCGGCCGGTAATCATAATTGATTAACTGCTTGTGGTGTACGATGTTGGCTTTCTCTGTTTAGGGTATAAACGTATTAATGACAGTCTGGTTAATATCGTACATCCCTATTTATTTAACTTTTTTCCGGTAAAAAGTTTGGCTGTAACGTAGAAACTGTTTATCTTTGCACCCGTTCTCCAGAAACCTGCGGAAATAGCTCAGTTGGTAGAGCATAACCTTGCCAAGGTTAGGGTCGCGAGTTCGAGTCTCGTTTTCCGCTCTCCTTTTTTGAGGATGCTCGAATGGTGGAATGGTAGACACGAAGGACTTAAAATCCTTTGGCCAGTAATGGCTGTGCGGGTTCAAGTCCCGCTTCGAGTACTCATCTAAGGCTTTGTAAATCATTGATTTATGAAGCTTTTTTTATGCTCTTTATCTAAATCGGAAATCTTATTTTTTGGGTCAACGTAAAAACCTGAGGGATTCATAGCTTATGCATAAATTTTCGCCAGTCTGAACAGGAAGAAAGCTCTGT
>NZ_JBCODG010000053.1:0-1418 GCF_040928965.1 Bacteroides sp. 2201st1_D9_2201SCRN_220225
GCTCATTAACACCATAAACTAAGTAAAGGAGCCATAAAGACAGGGGTAATCTTTATCTTTTCATAGAGGAAAGATAACAATTTATAAATTTACCCCTCAGGTTTTTACATTGACCCAATTTACACCTACATTCCAAAGGTTTCTTCCCGGAAATAGAAGTGCAAGACTTTCCTATTCGTGGCAAAGCTGTATATCTACGCGTCAAGTGCCGTCGTTGGGAAGACCCGGAAACAGGACAATATCTCAGACTCCTCTAAACTGTGCTCTAAATGCTTTAATTTTTCGGACTGCCCCGATAAATACTTCTTGCCAGCAATTTTGGGGAGGATGACTGCTAGAACTTTACATAAAAAAAGAGATGTGTCAATTTCGACACATCTCTTCCATATATACTAAATAAGATTTGTATTCAGCATTTAATATTCAATTCATCCAATATCTTTCGCATTGCTTCAAAAGTCGTGATTCTGGTAGGCACTAATGGTAGGCGAAGTTTGTTCTCAATCATTCCCATTGCATTCAACATGGCTTTTACTCCGGCTGGATTACCGTCTACAAAGAGTAATTTGAATAATTCTGCAAATTTGTGGTGGATGGTCAGCGCATTTGAGTAATCTCCTTGCAATGCCAGACGTACCATACGACTAAATTCACGCGGAAAGGCATTTCCTATGACCGAGATGATACCAACGGCTCCTAAGGTAATCAGAGGGAAGGTAATGCCGTCATCGCCCGAAATAACGTCAAAATTGGCGGGTTTATTTTTTATGATGTCATCCATCTGGCTGATATCTCCCGATGCTTCTTTAATTGCTATTACATTCTTAAAGTCGCGTGCGATGCGCAAGGTTGTTTCAGCTTTCATATTTACTCCGGTACGTCCCGGTACATTATAAAGTACAATCGGAAGGTCGGTAGCCTCGGAAATCGCTTTATAATGCTGATAAATCCCTTCTTGGGAAGGCTTGTTATAATAAGGAACAACAGAAAGAATGGCATCCACTCCGGTAAAATCATCATTCTTCAGAGTTTCTACTATGGCGCGAGTGTTATTTCCACCTACTCCAAGCAGAATAGGTATTTTCCCATTCACGCGCTCGATAACCATTTTCTTGATTTTCTTTTTTTCTTCTTCAGCCAGCGTCGGAGTTTCTGCTGTAGTGCCAAGTACGCATAAAAAATCAGTGTTGTTTTGGAGCTGATAGTCTACTAAACGCATCAATGCATCGTAATCAACGCTTTCATCCTCTTTAAATGGAGTAATCAGCGCTACCCCCATTCCTTTCAATCTAGTCTGTATCATGAGTATTATAAAGTAATCTCTAATTAAACGACTCGCAAAAGTACGATTTTTTTCAATTTACCATACAAATATAAGCCATAAAAAAGCTTTTTGTAGAAATTTGTTAGGATATGAG
>NZ_JBCODG010000053.1:1467-31109 GCF_040928965.1 Bacteroides sp. 2201st1_D9_2201SCRN_220225
CATCTTCGCTCATGAGCTTTATCCCTAATTTATGAGCTTTTTCCAATTTGGCGGGTCCCATATTCTCGCCCGCCAGAATAAAGCTGGTTTTGGCAGAGATACTGCTTACTTTTTTTCCACCGTTTTTTTCTATCAGCTCTTTGTATTCATCTCGTGAATGATGTGTGAAAACACCGCTTATGACAATGGATTGTCCTGCCAACTTATCCGTATATCCGCTTAAATCTTCTTCTCTGCGATAGAGCTGTAATCCGGTGGATTTCAAACGTTCTATCAACTCGCGGTTCAATGGATTTGCGAAATACGTCAGAATGCTTTGTGCTATTTTTTCCCCGATTTCATCGATGTTTATCAGTTTTTTGAGGTTGGCATTTTCCAGCTCGTCTATGTCATTAAAAGACTTGGCTATTTTCTTGGCTACAGTTTCGCCTACAAAACGGATGCCTAAAGCGAAGAGCACTCTTTCAAATGGAACCTCTTTGCTCGCTTCGATTCCTTTGATGATATTCTCCGCTGATTTTTCACCCATACGGTCCAGGTTCTTAATATCATCTGCTGTGAGCTGATATAAATCTGCCGTATTCTTGATTAGTCCCAAACGGTAGAACATATCTACGGTTTCCGGGCCTAAGCCATCTATATTCATTGCCTTACGGCTAATGAAATGCTCTATCTTACCTTTAATTTGAGGTGGGCAGGATGTTTCGTTAGGACAATAATGGGCTGCTTCCCCTTCGTATCGTATCAGTTTACTGCCACATTCGGGACAGTGAGTGATAAATTTCACTTTTTCACCGATAAGCATGCTGCGGGCGTCTTTGTCTACTCCCGTAATTTTAGGAATGATTTCTCCACCTTTCTCTACATAAACCATGTCTCCGATATGTAAATCCAGCCCTTCAATAATATCGGCATTGTGCAGAGAAGCCCTCTTCACGATAGTGCCGGACAGTTGTACCGGATCTAAATTGGCAACAGGAGTTACGGCTCCGGTGCGTCCTACTTGATAAGTGACCTTGTTTAAACGAGTCAAGGCGCGTTCTGCCTGAAACTTATATGCTATAGCCCATCGGGGAGATTTTGCGGTAAAACCGAGGTTTTTCTGCTGGCGCATACTGTTGACTTTTAAAACAATACCGTCTGTTGCTACCGGCAAGTTCTTTCGTTCGGTGTCCCAATATCTGATATATTCAAATACTTCTTCCAGGCTATGAGCCTTTTTCATGTGTTCCGAGGTTTTAAATCCCCAGCCGGCTGCTGCTTGTAAATTTTCATAATGTCCGTCACAGGGCAATTCTTCTCCTAACAGATAATACAAATAGGCATCAAGCTTGCGTGAGGCTACAATAGCGGAATTTTGCAACTTTAAAGTACCGGAAGCTGCATTGCGCGGATTGGCGAAAAGCGGTTCTTCACGCGCTTCTTTTTCCCGGTTCAGTTCTTCAAACACTTCCCAGGGCATTAATATTTCTCCTCTGATTTCAAACGACTCAGGATAGCTGCCGTGGAGCACTAATGGTATCGTGCGGATCGTTTTTACATTGTCCGTTACATCATCACCTTTTTCACCGTCACCACGGGTCACGGCACGTACCAATTTGCCGTTTTCGTAGGTCAGTGAAATGGATGTGCCGTCGTATTTCAATTCACAGCATATTTCAAAGTCTTCGTTCAGAGCCTTCTTCACCCGGTCGTAAAAGTCTGTCACTTCACTTTCCGAATAGGTGTTTCCCAATGAGAGCATGGGATATTTATGGGCTACCTGTGTGAAGTTTTTATTCAAATCGCTTCCTACGCGCATGGTAGGCGAATTGTCGTCCTGGTATTCGGGATGTTCCTTTTCAAGCTCTTGTAATTCGCGCATCCTGTCATCGAACTCTTTGTCTGATATTTCGGGAGCGTTCAATACATAATAATTGTAGTTGTGCCGATGTAAGTCGGCGCGTAGCTGGTCTATCTTTTCTTTTACTGTCATAACGATTTTGGAGTTTGGACACAAAAATACGGGTTTCTCCCGAATATTTTTTGCTTTTACTCTTAACTTACACTATTTTTGCGGAAAAAATAAAATATATGCGTATTGATATCATTACTGTTCTGCCGGAAATGATTGAAGGCTTCTTCAATTGCTCTATAATGAAACGTGCTCAAAATAAAGGGCTTGCAGAAATACATATTCATAACCTTCGTGATTATACTGAAGATAAATACCGTCGGGTGGATGATTATCCTTTTGGTGGTTTTGCCGGAATGGTTATGAAGATAGAACCTATAGAGCGCTGCATCAATGCTTTGAAAGCCGAACGGGAGTATGATGAGGTCATTTTCACGACTCCGGACGGTGAACAGTTTAACCAGCCTATGGCTAATACGCTGTCTCTCGCTAAAAATCTTATAATTCTTTGCGGGCATTTTAAGGGAATTGATTACCGTATCCGCGAACATCTCATAACGAAGGAAATCAGTATCGGAGACTATGTATTGACTGGTGGCGAACTGGCGGCGGCCGTTATGGCTGATGCTATTGTACGTATTATTCCCGGAGTTATCTCTGACGAGCAATCGGCCCTTTCCGATTCTTTTCAGGATAATCTGTTAGCTGCTCCCGTTTATACGCGCCCGGCTGATTACAAAGGATGGAAAGTTCCGGAAATTTTACTATCCGGTCATGAGGCTAAAATTAAGGAATGGGAGCTGCAACAGTCATTGGAAAGAACTCGGAAATTACGTCCGGATTTGTTAGGTGAGTAATCTGTAAGATGTAAATAAAAATAAAAAGGGCATTCAGTTTGAATGTCCTTTTTTATGAAAATAGTTTGCGAATGGCTATGCTTTGTTATTCGTCATACCTCAAGTGCACCGATTATTTCTTTAACTGACTTATATCCGTGTCTGTTCAGATAGTCATCAATACCTTCTGCAACCTTCACGGTGATTGCCGGATCAATAAAGTTTGCAGTACCGATTTGAATGGCAGAGGCACCTGCGAGCATAAATTCCACAGCATCTTTCCAGTTCATGATGCCCCCTAAACCTATGACCGGTATTTTTACTGCCTTAGCAACCTGCCATACCATACGGAGTGCAATAGGTTTCACTGCCGCTCCGGACATGCCGCCTGTTACCGTGGAAAGGATGGGACGTCTGCGTTCTGCATCTACAGCCATTCCTAACAAGGTATTGATGAGTGATACGCTGTCTGCACCGCCATTTTCAGCAGCACGTGCTATTTCTGTGATGTCTGTAACATTGGGTGACAGTTTTACGATAAGTGTCTTTTTGTAAACTGAGCGTACGGCTTTTACCACTTCCTCCGCTCCTTTGGCTGTGACGCCAAATGCCATTCCACCTTGCTTTACATTAGGGCAGGATATGTTTAATTCTATGGCAGGAATATTTACAAGTTCATTAATGATTGCAGCCGTTTCCATATAATCTTCGATAGCAGAGCCTGAAACATTCACAATCATATTGGTTTTTATATCCTTGATACGCGGATAGATATGTTCAACAAAGTAATGTACACCCTTATTTTGCAGTCCCACAGCGTTTAACATACCTGATGGAGTCTCTGCCATACGCGGATACGGATTACCTTCACGTTTGTGAAGAGTAGTTCCCTTTACAATTATACCACCTATTCGCGATATATCGATGAAATCGGCGAATTCTTCACCATATCCAAAAGTTCCGGATGCTGTCATCACCGGATTTTTCATTTGCAATTCACCAATGTTTACACTTAAATCTGCCATAATAGTTTGTTTATATTAAAAACCGGACCTTCTTTACATACGCATAAATGACCTTCTGTGGTATTTTCCACACAACATAAGCAAGCGCCTATGCCGCATGCCATCATGTTTTCTAAAGACACTTCACAATTAGTGCCTTTACTTTTGGCATATTTGGCTACAGCCATCATCATTGGTTTAGGACCGCAGGTATATATTTGTTCGAAGTTCATCTTGCTCAATATAGAATGTTGGGTGACATGTCCTTTTTCGCCATGACTGCCGTCTTCCGTGGTGGTATATACATCTCCATAGGCAGCAAAATCTTCTAATTGCAACAAGTCTTTATCGCTTCTGGCACCTAATAAGAAAGTGGGTTTGCTTCCGTTTTTCGCCAATTGCTCGCCTAAATACAACATCGGTGCTGTACCTACGCCGCCACCTACTAATAAGAGCTTATCCGAGGGCTTTTCAGGCATTGTGAAGCTGTTTCCTAATGGAAGTACCACATTGATTATATCTCCTTGTTTTGCCGCTCCTAATCGCTTGGTTCCATCTCCTACAAGTTGGATTAGAAACCACACCTCATTCCGTTGTTTGTCTACATAATTAATAGAGATAGGGCGTCGCAGGAAAGTAGTGGGTGAACCGTCTACGCGAATTTCGGCAAATTGTCCCGGAAGCATTTCCGGGAGCAGGGACGGGGAAGTCAATTTCAGCAGCGCATAATTGGCATGCAGTCGGACGTTCTCGGTCACTGTCAGATCTAAAATATATTTTTTCATATTATCTATAAAGAAGGATTATCTTTTGACTGCAAAGATACGGGAATTTGTGCAAATAGCCGTAGTTGCCTCTTAATTTTCCGGTTTGAATGTTTCATAAGTATTATCATCAAAGAAAATTCTTATTTCTGTTATTTTTTTAGGCGGTCTTTCTTTATAGATAATCTCTTGTTTTACAATCTCTTTAGGCGTATTTACTGGAGCTTCTAACGCGATTTCCTTGCGATTTTCCGGAGTGCTTGGCTCGTTGGACGGATTTTCCGGATTGTCAGCAAATAAAGGATAGTCGAATCCGTTGTTTTCAACGGATGGAGAATTATTGCTCATGTTTCCTTTTCCTGTTAGCAGCCATTCAAGGTTGATGTCATTATACCGCTTGTGAAGTTTCAGAATAACTTCTGTACTTGGATTATTACGGGAGGCTAATATATGGGAAATAGTGGCTTGAGCTACTTCTATACTTTCGGCAAATGCTCCAGCAGTTAACTGCTCCCTGTCCATTATCATCTTAAATCTATCCTTTATACTCATGGCGTAGATATTATTACAATTGTATAAGTCTTTAAATCCGATTACAAAAGTAAATAATAGGATTTACAAAAGCAAATTACGAGTGTAATATTTTAAAATTTACAATCATACTCGGCAAATTTACTTATGTCAAGCTTATATTTGTAAAGAGGTTATTTTTCATGAAAAACATCTCTAATATTAGCTTTAATAAAATACATTATTATGCTGATTTACAGTTTAATATATTATATTATAATAGAAGTATTACAGAGATTACAAATGTTTTGACGTCTATTTCTTATATTTATAATTTAAAAGTCTAATAAATAGTTATATATATCAGATTTATAATGATATACACTATGATTAATATGTTGTTAACTGCTCACGGGATAAAGATGTAATAATGTATATAATAGACGTAAACACCCCTATTTACAAAAGTGTTAATCATCTATTATGTATACATGTAATATGTTTAGCTTTGTAATATATACGTTTGTGAATACTGTGTATTACATTGGTAATGCTTCATAGTTGTATAGTACAACTATTCCTCTATCCGGTTTATAAATCCTGGTAAAGTAATACTCGATTCTAAAAGAAAATTGGTGACAAAATTGGGAAGCGACTCTATGTTATCAGTCTTATGAAGGTCAACAATAAATTCTTTGCTTTATTTCAATATAAATACCCGAATGATTGAAAAGAAACGATTCTCAGAGGCTTATTTTGAATGTATTATACTGTATTATAGTATATTATGTGTGTATTTAATTGCCGGATAAATCATGAAAATAGAAAAAAAGGGGGAAAATCCCCCTAAATATGATAAAATGACACATAAATGAATCATTTTCGTATTTTCTTCTTTTATTAAAAAGATATGGAATGAGAAAATCAATGCAGGATTTTAAAGACCAATTCCCGTAAAAGGTCGCTATCGTTTAAGGAAGGGTTTCCTACTCCTTTAGACTTGGCATCTGTATATCGTATCTCTCCGATGATCTGCATGGTTTTTATTCCATTGTACATCCTCATGGCATTTAGATATTCGCGGGACTGCCACGGGCTCTTCAGACCTAAGAATGCTGCGATGCCTTGCTCCGATTTTTCGGGGGCATAATAGGCCAGCATCAGATTGGAAAAGAATCCGAAAAGTAAAGATAAAGTCATTTGAATCGGATTGGTTTTTGGATTTTCTTCAAAATATTTTATTATTCTGTTAGCCTTTAGAACATCCTTTTCCACGATGGCGCTGCGGAGTTCAAAGTTATTATAATCCTTGCTGATTCCTATGTTGCGTTCTATCTGTTCGGGGGTGACACGTGTCTGACCTTTTGGAAGTGTAATAATCAGTTTTTCCAGTTCTCCGGTAAGGCGGCTGAGGTCTGTCCCTACGAAGTCGGCAAGCATGGAAGTGGCTTTCGGTTCAAGGTCTATTCCTTTACGTTTCATATAGGATGTGATGAATACCGGCAGTTGGGATTCTTTCACTTTCCTGGACTCAAACAGTATGCCCGACTTCTCTATTTCAGCTGCGAGTTTTTTCCTTTTATCCAATACGCCATGTTTGTGGCATATTACCAATATTGTAGATAGCAAGGGTTTTTGAAGGTAGTAGGAAAGCTCTTCTATATTGCGTATGTTCTGTGCTTCCTTCACTACTACCACTTGGTGCTCGGACATCATGGGATAGCGTTTGGCTGCATTGATAATTGCAGCCACGTCCACATCTGCGCCATATACAACGGTGAGGTTGAATTCTTTTTCGGTTTCATTCAGTACGTTGTCCGTTATATAATCCGAGATGAGGTCGATGTAATACGGTTCTTCGCCCATCAGGTAATAGATGGGACGATATTGCCCGGCTTTCAGTTCCCTTAAGATATCATCGCACGTAATTTCTTGCTTGGCCATATTTCTTGGTTTTACCAGTCGAATTTCAGATGTTTTACGGTTTTCTTCGCATCAATAATCATGCGCAGAGATGCAATGCCGATTTCAACATGTTCCTTTACATAGTTTTGGGTTACTATGTTATCGCTTTTATCGGTTTTGACGCCTTCCGGAATCATCGGTTGGTCGGACACCAGCAACAAAGCTCCGGTGGGGATATGATTGGCAAAGCCGCAACTGAACAAGGTTGCCGTTTCCATATCGACTGCCATGGCACGGGTTTTTTTGAGATACTCCTTAAAGTCCTCATCGTGTTCCCAAATACGGCGGTTGGTGGTATATACAGTACCGGTCCAGTAATCGCGGGCATGGTCGCGAATGGCGGAAGAAACGGCACGTTGCAGCATAAAAGCCGGCAGTGAAGGAACTTCCGGCGGGAAGTAGTCGTTTGAAGTACCCTCACCGCGGATGGCGGCGATTGGAAGGATAAGATCCCCTATCCTGTTTTTCTTGTCGATGCCTCCACACTTGCCCAAAAACAGGCATGCTTTGGGCTGAATGGCACTTAATAAGTCCATGATGATGGCGGCATTGGGGCTTCCCATTCCGAAGTTTACGATCGTTATTCCTTCCGCACTGGCCGAAATCATATTAGCGTCCCTGCCTAGTATGGGAACATTGAATTTTTCGGCAAAAATTTCGACATACTTGTTGAAGTTGGTCAACAGAATATACTCTTCAAAATCCTCCAGGTTACGTTTTGTGTAACGGGGCAGCCAATTAGCTACGATTTCTTCTTTTGTTTTCATAAGATTTCATTAAATTTGTTCCGTAAAACCGTTAGGGAACGATTATTTAACTCACAAAAATACAATAAAAAAGTAAAAACAAGAAATTAAAATAGAATGTTCTCACTGAACCTGCCGGCGTTTGAAGCCAAGATTATTACAAGGGATGGAAAAAGAAGTATTTTCGATGTTATCCGCCGCCGATATGTTGCCTTGACCCCGGAAGAATGGGTGCGGCAGCATTTCGTACATTTTCTCATGACGCATAAGGGCTATCCGCAGGCACTGATGGCAAACGAGGTGCAGGTGCAGTTGAACGGTACTAAAAAGCGCTGCGATACAGTTCTTTACAGGCGTGACCTTACGGCACGCATGATTGTGGAATATAAGGCTCCCGAGGTGGAAATCACTCAGAAGGTCTTCGACCAGATTACCCGTTACAACATGGTGTTGAAAGTGGACTATCTGATAGTAAGTAACGGTATCCGGCATTATTGCTGCCGTATGGATTACGAACAGAACAGTTATACTTTTTTACAAGATATTCCAGACTACGCAAGCCTCTGATTTTACCGGCTGAATGAACCGTAATGAATCAGGGAGTGAATGCCTTTCACTCCCTGATTCATTGTCTTTCACTCCCTAACTCATTACATTCCCTTTCAGAACACCTTCCTGAGGGGATTGAAAAGAACGGCAACCATGTAAACACGATAGCAAAAAAGATGCACTTCCCCCACTCTTTCCTACTTCATTTCGTCGTATACCATCCGGGAAATGTGTGCGATGATAGCGGCATTCTCTTCGTCCGTTTCACTTGAGTCCGTTACGAAGACAGCGATATAATACTTCTTGCCACCGGGCATGATTACTACTCCGGCATCATTATCTGCCATCTTCACGCCTTTCAAATTACGATCGGAAGAACCGGTTTTATGCCCCACAACCGTATTGGAAGGCAATAAGCCTTTTAGTTTGTTGCTTCCTGTGGCTGTTTCTGTCATAGTTTTCCAAAGGAAATCCCGGTACACGGGGGCGAATAAATTTTTCTCATCGGCCATTTTCAGTAACCGTACCATTTCAGAAGGGGTGCTCCAATTGGAGTATGCCTTTTGGGGATTCCGGTGCATGGAATCTTCCGTTTCGGACAAATTGAAATCATTGATGCCCAATTTCCTGATGTACTGATGAATATGCCCTATTCCACCGGCATATTCTATGAGGATGTCGCAGGCATTGTTATCGCTTAGCGAGATGCTGTATTGTAAAAGCTCTCCCAATGATATATCCAGATCTTGACTGGAATGCTTTTGCCGCAGCGGACTGTAGGTATTTGGCTGTAATTGGGAAGCTTTTACATGAACAATATGTTTCAATGGGATTTCCTCTCTGTTCATTTTATCCAATACGGCCAGGGCTACATGGAATTTGAATACACTCAGAAGCGGATAGTGCACCTCGTTGTTGTGTAGTATGGTTTCGTCTTTGTCTGTCAGTACGGCTACGCCGACCGTGGCTTTCTTCCCTTTAAGGAAACCGGCAATTTTGCCTTCCAATGCCTGCTGTTGTGCTTGTAGAACGATGTTTATGCTGAAACACAACACGCCTATCAAAGTATATCTAAGCTTCATATTATTAATTTCATACATTTGTTCGAGTCAACAAATGTATGAAATTAATTTAAAGAGAAAAACTGCATTTCCTTATTTGCCCTTATTCTTTCCGAATTTTTCCTGCAGCTTTTGCATCAGCTCATAGAAGTTGGGAATATAGACCGTTGCCAGCAATGTATTCAGCGCCATACCGAATACTACTGCCGCTCCAAGGGCGACGCGGCTTCCCGCTCCCGCCCCTGTGGCGAACAGAAGCGGCATAACTCCCAATACAAACGCCAATGAGGTCATCAGAATGGGACGAAGCCGGATATGTCCTGCCTGGAACGCGGCGTCACGGATACTGTTGCCCTGTGCACGGAAGTCGCGTGCAAACTCCACAATCAGGATACCGTTTTTGGCGGATAGCGCCACTAACAGGATTATACCGATTTGCGTATAGATGCTGACCGGAGTTCCCATCACATAGCAACCCAGCATTGCGCCGAGTAATGCCACCGGAATTCCCATTACTGCTGCCACCGGACTTGTCCAGCTTTCATACTGTGCGGCAAGTACAAGGAAGGCCACTAACAACGCCATGATAAAGACTACGGTAGTGGTGGTTCCTGCCTGCGTTTCCTGGTAGGCAACGGAAGTCCATTCATAGCCGAATTCATTGCCGAGTTGGGTCTTTATCAAGTTTTCCGCTTGCTTGATGGCTTCTCCGGAACTGCTTCCCGGGGCTGCATTGCAGGTGACGGATGCGGTAGAGTACATATTATACCGGTTGATTTGGTCCATACCCAGTTGCTCGTCTATCTGTGTGAAGGAAGAGAAAGGAACCATTTCTCCCGAAGCATTGGGTACGCCTAACTTGAGGACGTCGTCGATAATACGTTGGGCACGGTCGCCAGCACCCAGCTTCACCTGATATATACGTCCGAACTGTACATAATCATTAATGTAGGCTTCTCCCATATAATACCCTAAAGCCGTGAAAACACTGTTCAACTGTATGCCCATCAATTGCACTTTGTCGCGGTCTATATTCAGGAAATATTGGGGGACATTGGCCTGATACTGGCTGCTGACGGATGCCAAAGCCGGATAATTGCGGTAATTTTCCATTAAAGTTTCCACGGCACGCTGCATTTCGGTGGCGCCGAGATTGTTACGGTCTTCCAATTGCAGTTGCAGTCCGCCGGTAGCGCCCAGCCCCGGAATGGCAGGCGGAACCATTGCAAAGACCTCAGCTTCCTGAATGCCATAGGCTTCCATGTTGAAACGATCGACAATGGCCGCTGCCGTGTGTTTTTTCCCCTTACGCTCATCCCAGTTTTTCAGGACTACGAAGTAGGTAGCGGCATTACTCTGCTCTCCGCCACCCATAACGGAAAAGCCGGATATGCCGATGTAATCCTTTACTTCGGGATAGGTGTCGAGCAGAGCGTTTATTTGTTTCCCCACCTCTTGCGTGCGCTCCAGGCTCGATGCAGGTGGAAGTTGCACAACAGCGAGGAAATATCCGTCGTCTTCTTCCGGTATGAAAGTAGAGGGCCACTTAACGAACAGCAACACAGCGATTATCGTAAATGCAGCGTATGAAATCACTGCGGCAAAAGGTCTTTGCAGCAGATAGCCCACTGTTTTGTCATACATTCCTTGTGTCTTGTCATACAGACGGTTGAAGCCTTTATACAGAGGGAATTTCGAGGGTTTGGTGGGCTGGAGCATCAATGCGCAGAGTGCGGGCGTCAGCGTCAGTGAGTTGATGCCGCTTAGCACGGTACTGGCAGCAATGGTCAAGGCAAACTGCTTGTACAATTGTCCCGAAATCCCGCTGACAAGCATGGTAGGGATAAATACGGCAAGCAACACCAGCACTACTCCCACAATGGGGCCTGTAATCTCTCCCATTGCTTCGGTTACGGCTTGCCGGGCGGTGTACCGTCCCGTATCCAACAGACGTGTGGAGTTTTCCACGACCACAATGGCGTCGTCCACCACGATGGCAACCGCCAATATCAGCCCGAACAACGTTAAAGTATTGATAGAGAAACCGAATAATGACATGATTGCCAACGTACCGATCAGTGAAACGGGAATTGTGATACAAGGAATGATGACAGCCCGCCAATTCTGCAGAAAAAGGAAGATTACAAGCACTACCAATAGCGTTGTTTCAAAGAAAGTTACCATTACTTCATCGATGGATGCATGGATAACGTCTGTTGTATCGAGCGTTACATTATATTGTACACCTGCCGGAAAATTCTGCGATAATTCCTGCATCTTCGCTTTGACGCCCGTCGATACATCCAGTGAATTACTGCCCGGTTGCTGGTAGATGGCGATGGCAGCCGTAGGCTTTCCGTCCAGTTGGGAAACAACGCTGTAAGATGCCGATCCCAGGTCTATATGGGCTACGTCACGCAGACGGAGAATCCGCCCGCCGCTTTCCGTACGGAGGATAATGTTACCGAACTCTTCGGGTGAAGTGAGCCGCCCCTTTACAGTCAGGCTGTATTGATAGGCATTCTTGTTCTCATTTCCGATGGGTTGTCCTACGTTGCCGGCACTGACCTCTACATTCTGCGTCTGAATGGCTTGATACACATCAGCCGGTGAGAGATTGCGGATGCGCATGGCGGCAGGGTCGAGCCAGATACGCATGGAATAGTCCCCTGCCCCCATTACGTTGACTGCACCCACACCGGGCACGCGGGTCAGTTGGTCTACGAGGTTCAGTTTGGCATAGTTGCTGAGGTAAAGACCGTCGTAATCTTTGTTGTCGGACTTCATGGTCAGGAACATAACGATATTGCTGGACTGCTTCTGCACCGTAACCCCCTGCACTACTACGGGAGCAGGCAGCGATGACTGTGCTACGCTGACGCGGTTCTGTACCTGTACGGTGGCCATGTCGATATCTGTGCCTACTGCAAAAGTGACAGTGAGCGAATACGCCCCCGATGAGGATGAGTTGGACGACATATAAAGCATTCCGTCCACTCCGTTGACCTGCTGTTCGATAGGAATACCGACGGTTTGAGCTACCGTCTGTGCATTGGCTCCGGGATAAACGGCGCTCACCTGCACCGTAGGAGGTGTTATGTCCGGATATTGCGCAATGGGCAGAATACCCAGTGTGACCAGTCCCGCTACGACGATGAGCAGTGCCAGTACGGTTGCAAATATGGGACGGTCTATGAAGAATTTTGAAAACATGATTCTTTGGTTTTGAATGGTTATATATACAGTGTGGATTATTGAACGGGATTTATCCGCATGCCGTTTCTGACTTTCATCAGGGCTTTCGTCACATACCGCTCCTGCGGGGAAAGTCCTTGTTTTATCTGGCGCAGACTGTCACCTATCAGTTGTCCTGTTTCGATGTGACGGTAGTGTACGATGTCCGAGTCGTTGACTACGTACACGTATTTGCCCAACTGGTCTGTGCCGATAGAAGCATCGGGTATCAGGATTGCGTTTTTCTGTTTTCCGTAAGGCAGCGTGATGCTGACATAAAGCCCGCTCTTCAAGATTCCTTTGGGATTATCCAGTCGGGCACGGATATTCAGCGTCCCGGTGTTCAAGTCTACATTGGGCGACAGATAATCCAACTGTGCCGGGTAATTCAGTATGCCGTCTTTCCCCAGGCTGACGTTAACCTGTTTGGGAATGCTGTCTCCTTGCTGCAATAACATGGCAAGCCATTGATTGTCGGCTACATTAAAATAAGAGTACAGATGATCGTCTTTATAGACAGTGGCCAAAGTTACAGGTTGTACGCTGCCGTTTATATAACTTCCTGCATCTGCAAGGTTGCGGCTGATTGTTCCGTTGAACGGGGCACGTACCGTACAGTAACTCAAATTGGTCCGTGCCGTATTTAATGCAGCTTCGGCATTGCTTACCGCTGCCAGCGAAGTAGCTACATCCGACTTGGATTGCAATACCTGTATCTGGCTGACGGCATCTGTTTTTGCTGCTTCCTGCATACGCGCATAATTACTCTGTGCATATTCAAGATTGGCACGTGCCGTATTCAAAGCAGCTTCCGCTTGCCTCACATTATCCTGATAAACAGTAGGCTCAATCTGGAAGAGTACCTGCCCCTGGCGTACCCGGCTGCCGGGTGCATAGGCTATGGTCTGCAACGTTCCGCTGACCCTGCCCACTAAATCCACTGTTTTTTCAGAAGTCAGATAGCCGGGATAGTTTTTGGTAAGCGTAATGTCTTGCACACTTGGGCGGGCTACACTGATTTCCGGTACGGGCATTGCATGCGACGTTTCTTTTTTATTCCCGCATCCTGCCAACAAAGGTAGGGCAAGCAGGGCGATGTACATTTGATTTTTCATATATGGTTCAGTTTAAATTCAGTTGAGTATGTATATATTATATATGTTTATTTATGATTTGCGGCTGATGTACCTAAAATCATAATCCTGAAATGATGTTTCCGTACCCTCCCCCTAATGCTTTATAGAGAGAGATGAGCTCCTGCAGTGAGTTTCCTTGTGCTTGCGTCAGTTGGTTTTGATAAGCCAGCAATGAACGAAGGGCATCCAGGACATTTTGAAAAGGGGTTAGCCCCTGCTTATAGAGATCTAATGACAGCTTCAACGTCTCCTCTCCCTGATTGCATACTTCGCGCAGGGCTACAATCTGCTTGATGGAATTGCGGTAGCCGTTCATGGCATTGTCTGTTTCCTGTACGGCTGTGAGCACGGTTTGGTTAAACTGATGGATAGACTCATCCAATTGCGCACGTGCCAGCCGGGTGGCATTAACCAGTTTTGTACCGTTGAAGAGTGTCCAACTGAGGCTTGGTGCTATTTCAAACGTCATACTGTTCCGTTTGGTGAAATCTTTCAGGTCATGGGAAGAATATCCTACGGAACCTTTTAGGAAAACCTGTGGCAGCCAATCGCTTTTAGAAGCACCGAGCAGGGCTGCCTGTGCGTTGATTTGCCGTTCGGCCTGCCGGATATCCGGACGACGGAGCAGCAAGTCGGCAGGAATACCGATGCCTACAGGTTCCATATAGTCGGGAAGTTTGCCGTTCTGCTCCAATGTGGGACGAAGGTCTTGGGGATAAGTTCCGAGCAGAATGGCCAAAGTGGTGATATATTGATTGATACCTGCCTCCAGTTGGGGAACAGACGCTTTGGTACTGTAATATACAGACTTGGCTTGAGACACATCCAGTTTGGAAACCAATCCGGTCTTGTAGCGCACTTGGGTAATCTCAAGCACTGCGGCTTGCGTATTGCAATTGCGGATGACCACATTTAATTCCTGCTGTAATTCACGCAGCCCGATGTAGGCCGATGCTACCTGCGCGCATAGCGATATCATGACAGAGGTATATTCTTCCTTGCTGGCGGCAAAATTTTCACGTTGCGCTTTTACCCGTTGCCGGATACTGCCGAATATATCCAGTTCCCAGCTTGCATTGAGCGAGGCGCTGTATGCCCCGGTTCTGGATTGCGGTGCTTCACTTACATTGCCGCTGCTTTGTTGGCGTGCCCATCCGCCATTCAGGGAAACGGAAGGGAAGAAACTCCCCCGCTCTATCCGCCAATTGGCTTTAGCCATATCCATGCGGTCTATGGCTGAAAGCACCGAAAAATTCCCGGCGGATGCCGTTGCTATCAGCGAATCGAGCATCGGATCGCCAAAGGCTTTCCACCATTTATCGTCTACCGGCTGTATTTGGCTGCCGAACAGATTATCGTCTCCGGAAATGGTATGGGCAGTGCCGGTTCCCCAGCCTTGCGGAAGCGGCTTTTCCAAGTAGCTATTGCCTTTTTGCGCCCATGCCGCAAAAGAGAAACATAGAATGAGCAATGTACTGCTCCAAGCTTTTAGAGTCATAAAAAAAGGTTTAAGTTGTTATTTTATGGGATTGATAACAACCTAAACCTTTATTTGTTTATCGCGATTCTTGCGGAATTTATTCAGCGTCTGCTGCTTTCTTTCTGCTCCTTGTTGTCTTTTCCTTTACCGGTTCCTCTTTCACTTCCGGAGCAATACCTGCCAGTTCCGGGTCAATCATGATACGTCCGCAGTACTCGCAAACGATGATTTTCTTACGTGAACGGATGTCCAGTTGTCTTTGGGGCGGGATCTTGTTGAAACAGCCGCCGCAAGCATCGCGCTGTACGTAAACGATACCCAGACCGTTGCGTGAGTTCTTGCGGATACGCTTGAAGGATTGAAGCAGACGCGGCTCTATTTTAGTCTCGAGCTCTTTGGCTTTGTCTCTCAGCTTTTCTTCTTCCTGTTTGGTTTCGGAGATGATTTCGTCCAGCTCATTCTTCTTTACTTCAAGGTCTTTTTGTCTTTCTTCCAAGGCAGCGGTGCTGTCTGCGGCTTCCTGAGACTTGACTTCTTCATCGGCAGAGAACTCTTTGATTCTCTTTTCGCAGAGTTCGATTTCCAAGGTTTGGAACTCGATTTCTTTGCTCAGGAAGTCATACTCGCGGTTGTTGCGTACATTTTCCTGCTGCTCTTTATATTTGGCTACAGAAGCCTTTGCGGTTTCGATTTCCACTTTCTTCGTTGCGATAGCAGATTTCAAATCGGCAACTTCCGACTGGATTCTTTCGATGCGGGTGCTCAGACCGGCAATTTCATCTTCCAAGTCTTGCACTTCCAAAGGAAGCTCGCCTCTCAACGTCTTGATTTCATCAATTTTAGACAACATGGTCTGTAGCTGGAACAAGGCTTTCAATTTCTGTTCCACTGTCAATTCCTGGGGATCTTTTTTTGCTTCTTTAGCCATTTTAATTACATGTATTTTATGGGATTTGTATTTATCTTGCTTTGTTGTACTTCAACATTAGGAAATAAATCCCGGATTATTGTATAAAATATTTCTTTTGTATATTGTTCGCTTTCATAATGCCCTATCTCTGCCAGCAGAATATCCGTGTCATGGCCGAAATAATCGTGATACTTTATTTCACCCGTGATGAAAACGTCCGCACGGTTACGTATGGCAAGCGGCATGAGAAAAGCTCCTGCACCGCCACACAAGGCAACGGTCTGTATCTCCCGCCCGGTGAGCCTGTTGTGCTTCAGACAACCCACTTCAAAGGTTTTCTTGATACGCTTTAGGAACTCCAACTCGGTTTCCGGAGTTTCCAATTCGCCGATAACGCCTGCTCCGGCTTGTTGCCAGGAGTTCTGCAACGGATATAAATCAAATGCAGGTTCTTCGTACGGATGTGCGGCAAGTAACGCTTTGATAACTTCTGCTTTCCGGTAAGTCGGCAGAATGGTTTCGATGCGCGTCTCCTTTTCCACATGCAGCTCGCCGATTTTTCCGCAATAAGGATTGGCGCTTTCAAGAGCACGGAACATCCCCTCGCCTTCCACATTGTAGCTGCACGAATCATAATTGCCGATACATCCGCATCCGGCAGATGCCAATGCTGTGCGTACTTCTTCCGCCCGGGTTACGGGAACAAATGTAACCAATTTCAGCAAAGCGTTTTCCTTAGCTTCCAGTACACGTACATTCTTCAATCCGATTTTTTCGGCAATCTTGAAATTCACTCCTTCCGGCGCATTATCCAGATTAGTGTGGGCGGAATAGATAACAATGTCGTTCTTGATAGCTTTCAAGATACAACGCTCCACGTAATCTTTTCCCGTAATGGATTTATAACCCTTAAAAATAAGCGGATGATGCGATATCACAAGATTATATCCTAACGCAATCGCTTCATCCAGTACGGCTTCAGTAACGTCAAGACACAACAAAGCCCCTGTTGCTTCCGCATCTGTCAATCCGATTTGCAGGCCGGCATTATCAAATCCGTCCTGCAATGGCAGAGGCGCGAACCGTTCAAGGGCGCTTACTATCTCCTTAATTTTCATTATCAGTAGAAAATTTGGTTGCAAAGATATGAAAAAGTAGCGAATTACGGCTTACTTTTACCTTTTTTTTCTACCATGACCTGTCGTAGCTTTCCATAAGCGTCGAAAGACTTACGCGAAGCCAGTGAAATGGTTATCATCAGCGAAAGCATAGATGCCGTAAATGTGATAACCATAATCATCATCTGATATTTGATGGCGACATTCGGACTGCTTCCCCCTAATATCTGTCCGATCATTGTTCCGGGAAACGCCACCAAGCCCATGACGGAGATATTGGCGATGAGCGGACTGAATGCCTTGATAATAGCCTGACGGATAAACGGCGCCTGCGCTTCTGTACGGGTAGCCCCGTTGCCAAGCAGATAGCGGTAAAGCTGTTGCTCGCGTTTCAATCCGCTATAATAGGTATTCAGGGCTATAACATTGCTGGATAGCATGTTTCCCATCAGTATGCCGAAAATAGGGATGAAGTATTGAGCGCTGAATACATTTTCAAGACGCAACACGATTCCTATAAAATACATCCCCACGCATATTACGCTACATAGGAAACCTACGGATATAGGTATCAGCAGTATCTTGCGCTTCAGTTGTGTGCGCGCCAGTGCCGTTTGCGAAGCTACGAGTATCATGACGATTACCCACAGGAAATTAATCCACGGATTATTCCAAAGAAAAAGGTATTTCAGATAAATGCCGATGAAGAAAAGCTGCACAATCATGCGTGCCGTACCGATAAGGGTTGCACGTAGCAGGCCGGTCTTGAATTTCCATATATAGAATAATGGGATTGACAGCAAGAGCAGTCCGATACCCAGGCTGAGGTATGATATGTCGATAGTTCCCATGAATACTTTGAATTAGCGGGTAAATATGAAAACCAATACAGATGCAATAATAATGCAAACTCCCATAACAATCAGCATCATGCGTACGGTATGTTTCTGTTCGGAACATTCCTTTTGCCGGGTAAGTCTGGTTATTTTCTCCATATCTTCTGCGGTTGTGTTGTGGGGCATGCCGCACCCTTTGTGCATTTTATCCAAACGCTCGTTGAGACGTTCCCGGCGAAGAAGGCGTAAATTGCGGTTCTCCTTATCACGGCGTATCATATCAAAAACAAATCCGGCAAAACTCATGGCTTTATTTTTATCAGGTTTATTACATTATTATATGTCTGTCGCATCCTTTGGCGAAACCCATGTCGTGCGATACCGCCAGTACGGCGGTTCCCTTTCGGGTTTGATGCCGTAAAAAGGCAAGAACTCTTTCCGTAGAGCCTGAATCAAGTGCCGAAGTTGGCTCGTCCACAATGATTAACGGCTTGTTGGTCATGGAAGCTACAGCTATCATCATACGTTGGCGTTGGCCGCCGGATATCTCATTTACACGTTTATAATATAGCTCTCTTTCCAATCCTAATTCTTCAAAGCAATTGAATAATTGCCTTTCGGAGAACGGTGTGGCTCGGTTGGCTTTCAGGCTGAAAGGCAGTTGTATCATGTCTTTTACCCATTCTAACGGTAGTACCAATTCTTGTGGAATCCAGGCTATTTGTTTGCGAATAAGGTCTATGCTGTTTTTATCCGATACGATGTCATTGACCGTAATACGTCCTTCTTTTAATGGAGTAAATCCCAGTATGGCATTGAGAAGAGATGTTTTTCCACACCCCGACGAGCCGGAAATGCTGGCAATCTCTCCCCTCTTCAATTGCAGGTTGAAGTTGGAGAATAGCACATCATTACCGTATGCAATACTGGCATCCTCTATTTGTAGCATAAATAAATTCTTTAGTCGTTAGTTGCAAAGGTAAGGAAAAAAGATTTGCATACATAACTTTATACTTTTATCTTTGTATCACTAATTAATTCGGGAGAAAAAGTATGATACAGAACGAACGGGATTGCCGTCATGAACATGTGCTGGGCGTGGCAAGGCAAATGATGACTGCCGCACGCACAGCTCCTAAAGGGAAAGGCGTAGATGTAATAGAAGCAGCACTGGTTACAGGAGAAGACCTGAAAAAGCTTTCAGAAAAAATGAATGCTATGGCAGAAGAACTGGGTATGAAGTTCTTTCTGCGTGATGCGGCAAATGTCCTGCAGGCAGAATGTGTCGTTATAATAGGTACGCGCGAGCAGGCGCAGGGATTGAACTGCGGTCATTGTGGCTTTCCTACTTGTGCCGGGCGTACGGAGGGTGTGCCATGTGCCTTGAATACGGTTGATGTGGGGATTGCCGTCGGCTCCGCTTGTGCCACGGCTGCCGACATGCGGGTAGATACCCGGGTAATGTTCTCTGCCGGACTGGCCGCACAGCGAATGAACTGGCTGAAAGATTGCAAGACTGTATTCGCCATTCCGGTCAGTGCCTCTTCCAAGAACCCGTTCTTTGACAGGAAGCCTAAGGAAGAAAAGAAATAAAATGCATTGCCGAACCTGAAGTTGAGAACGGGAAACGTAAAGTTGAACTTTAGCGGCGTAGAGTTGAACTTCAGAACTCTAAAGTGGCACTTTAGAAATGCAGAATAGAACTTTGCATAAATTAAGATTAGGGAGCATCGGTATTCAGGCTTCATTATCTTACTTGACGAATTAAATAACTTAGAATTGATATGGGATATTTTGTTGGAATTCCATTGGGCGGAGCTGCCGAAAAGGACTGTCAGGTGCGTTTCGGTAAGAACATGACCTTTCAAGTGGAAACGCGCGCTCCTCACCTGCCGGCGGAGTGGGCATTGCAGAGTGGCGTACAGCTTACATGGCCTCATGCGGATACGGATTGGGCCTATATGCTTGAAGAAGTGCAGCAATGTTTTATTGCCATTGCTTCCGAGATAGCCAAGCGGGAGTTGCTGTTGATTGTAACTCCGGAACCTGAAGAGGTAAGAAAGCAAATTTCCGCGACAGTGGATATGGATAATGTTCGCTTCCTGAAATGTGAAACGAATGATACCTGGGCACGCGACCATGGAGCTGTCACTATGGTAGATACGGACGGTCCGTCTCTGCTTGATTTTACTTTTAATGGCTGGGGACTGAAGTTTGCTTCGGATAAAGATAATCAAATTACACGTCGGGCTGTTGAAGCCGAAATCTTAAAAAGCCGGTATATAAACCGTTTGGGCTTTGTGCTGGAAGGCGGCTCCATTGAGAGTGACGGCATGGGAACATTGCTTACCACTTCAGAATGCCTGTTGTCGCCTAACCGTAACGGCCAGTTGAATAAGGTGGAGATTGAGGAGTATCTTCGGTCTACATTCCATCTTGAACGGGTACTTTGGCTGGATTACGGTTATCTGGCCGGAGATGATACGGACAGTCATATAGATACGCTTGCCCGTTTTTGTTCGCCGGATACGATTGCCTATGTGCAGTGCAGGGACGTGAATGACGAGCATTATGAGGAGCTGCACCGAATGGAAGAACAGCTTAAAACGTTCCGGACACTTGCCGGAGAACCTTATAGACTGTTGGCATTGCCGATGGCCGATAAGATAGAAGCGGAGGGCGAAAGGCTGCCGGCTACGTATGCCAACTTCTTGATAATGAATGATGCAGTGTTATATCCCACATATAACCAGCCGGAGAATGATATGCATGCCAAAGAGGTGTTGCAAATGGCTTTTCCCAAGCATGAAATTGTAGGTGTAGACTGCCGTGCTTTGATAAAACAACATGGCTCGCTGCATTGTGTCACGATGCAATATCCGATAGGAGTAATCAGATAAAGGTATGAAAGTTATCAATTTCGTTTTTTGTGGGATATTTATAAAAAACATTTAAAAGAAATATAGATTATGAGAAAAATAAAAGTCGGTATTATTCAGCAGGCCAATGTGGCGGATATGCGCATTAATCTGATGAATCTGGCCAAGAGTATCGAATCGTGTGCAGTTCATGGTGCACAATTAGTGGTGTTGCAGGAGTTGCATAACTCACTCTATTTTTGCCAGACGGAGAATACACAACTGTTTGATTTGGCAGAACCTATTCCCGGACCATCGACCGGTTTCTATTCGGAGTTGGCGGCTGCCAACAACATAGTATTGGTAACTTCATTGTTCGAAAAGCGTGCTCCGGGACTGTATCATAATACGGCCGTTGTGTTTGAGCGTGACGGTAGCATTGCCGGGAAATACCGCAAGATGCACATCCCTGATGATCCGGCCTATTATGAGAAGTTTTATTTCACTCCCGGAGATTTGGGCTTCGAACCTATCCAAACGTCTTTGGGAAAATTGGGCGTTTTGGTTTGTTGGGACCAGTGGTATCCCGAAGCAGCACGTCTCATGGCGCTGAAAGGAGCTGAATTATTGATTTATCCTACCGCCATCGGTTGGGAAAGCAGCGATACTGATGATGAGAAAGTCCGCCAACTCAACGCATGGATAATCTCGCAACGCGGACATGCCGTAGCAAACGGGCTCCCGGTTATTTCGGTGAATCGTGTGGGACATGAGCCAGATCCCTCTATGCAAACAAATGGCATCCAATTTTGGGGGAACAGTTTTGTAGTTGGACCGCAAGGTGAGTTTTTGGCACAGGCAGGCAATGAGCAGCCGGAAAATATTATAGTGGAAGTGGATTTGGAACGTTCGGAGAATGTCCGCCGTTGGTGGCCATTCCTGCGCGATCGCAGAATTGACGCCTATGAGGGATTGACAAAACGTTTTTTAGACTGAGGGTTTGTTTGAATTCTATAAGAAAAGAATTCTCAAAAGCATGCTGAATAAAAATCAGGCAAGTTCCGAAGAAAAGAGCGCTTCTATTTAAATGTAACTTTTTTGTTCATCAGGAAGTTGACTCCGCCATATACAAATAATCCTAAGAACTGGGCGAGGTATTCATTACAGTTCAATCCCTCTACCAAGCCGATAAGGAAAAGGAATTGCGCACAATAAGCCATTCCGAAAGCTATGGAAAAGAGCAACACTTGCCGCCAAGTGTTGCTCTTCTTTTCTGTTGGGAATACCCAATACTTGCACCAGATAAAGTTATGAGTCTGTGCCAGTATATATGCAGTGACATTGGAGAGCATGTAATTAATGTCCAACTCATCCATCATTACCCAGATGGTGATTGCTGTTATCAAGGCGTTTAATGTACCGATTACTGCAAAACGGCAAATACGTGTGGACTCTTTCACTCTCTCCTATTCTCTTGTTTTTATTCTTTTACCTCCACAATAAGGTTAAGCTCGTCCAATTGTTTTTGGTCGATAACCGAAGGTGCATCCAGCATAACATCGCGACCGGAATTATTCTTCGGGAACGCAATGCAGTCGCGAATACTGTCAAGGCCGGCAAAGATACTTACCCAACGGTCGAGGCCGTAAGCCAAACCACCATGAGGAGGTGCGCCGAACTTGAAGGCATTCATCAGGAAACCGAATTGTTCTTCAGCCTTTTCCGGTGTGAATCCCAATATCTCAAACATTTTGGCCTGCAATTGAGCGTCATGGATACGGATCGAACCGCCACCGACTTCAATACCGTTACATACCATATCATAAGCATCGGCACGAACGGCTGCAGGATCTGTGTCCAACAAAGGAATATCTTCATCCTTCGGATGGGTAAACGGATGATGCATAGCCATCAGGCGGCCTTCTTCTTCGCTCCATTCAAACATCGGGAAGTCAACTATCCAAAGCAATGCAAACTTGTTCTTGTCGCGTAAGCCTAATTGGTTACCCATTTCAAGGCGAAGCTCATTCAGTTGCTTGCGGGTCTTCATTACGTCATCACCGCTCAAAATAAGAATCAAATCGCCCGGTTTTGCACCGAAAGCGGCTTTCATCTCTTGCAGCACCTCTTGCGTGTAGAATTTATCGACACTTGATTTCACAGTGCCGTCAGCTTCTACACGGGCATATACCATTCCTTTGGCTCCGATTTGCGGTTTCTTTACGAATTCGGTCAAGGCATCCAGTTGCTTGCGGGTGTAGCTTGCAGCGCCTTCCGCACAGATACCGCCGATGTATGCGGCATTGTCAAATACAGAGAAACCATGACCTTTCATAATATCCATCAACTCTACGAACTTCATGCCGAAGCGCAAATCAGGTTTGTCGCTACCGTAATATTTCATAGCATCTGCCCATGGCATACGTTGGAACGGTTCGGTCAACTCAACACCGCGCAGTTCTTTGAAGAGGTATTTTGCCATACCTTCGAAAAGTTCGATTACATCGTCCTGCTGTACGAAAGACATTTCACAGTCGATCTGTGTAAATTCCGGTTGACGGTCGGCACGGAGGTCCTCATCGCGGAAGCATTTTGCGATTTGGAAGTAACGGTCAAAACCCGAAACCATCAGCAACTGTTTCAATGTTTGAGGGCTTTGCGGCAATGCGTAGAATTGTCCCGGATTCATGCGTGAAGGAACGACAAAGTCGCGTGCACCTTCCGGTGTAGAACCGATGAGAAGAGGAGTCTCTACTTCAATGAATCCTTTGCTGTCCAGGTATTTACGCACTTCAATAGTCATCTTATGGCGTAATTCCAAATTCTTGCGTACTGCTGCACGGCGTAAATCCAGATAACGGTATTTCATACGGATATCGTCACCGCCGTCTGTATTGTCTTCAATTGTAAAAGGAGGAGTTAAGGCTGAATTCAGCACATTCAATTCCGATACGATGATTTCAATATCTCCCGTAGGAATGTTTTTGTTTTTGCTGAAACGTTCGTTGACCGTTCCTACTATTTGAATTACGAACTCACGACCCAAGCGGTTGGCCTGTTCGCAAAGTTCGGCATCTACTTCTTCATTAAACACTAATTGGGTGATTCCGTAACGGTCGCGGAGGTCTACGAATGTCATGCCGCCCATTTTACGGCTGCGCTGTACCCAACCTGCCAGCGTCACTTGCTTATTAACGTCGGAGATACGCAATTCTCCACAGGTGTGTGATCTATACATCTTATTATTTACTATTTTACAATTTACTGTTTACTGTTTGGCGATGCAACATCAGAGATGTACCATTGCTAAAAACGGATAAATATCGTGCAAAAATACATAAAACATATTACAGACGTATCAAAACAGATAAGTTTATTTTTAAAAAGCGACTTTATATAATAGCCGGACAGAAAAATACCAATCTTCCATACTGTTCCGGCTCTCTTGCAGAAGGCGTTAGTTCTTTCTAAGTTTTTTAATCTGTTCTTTGCCTTTATCCAATATCATTCTGTTTGTATGGGTAATATCTTCCAGGATGGCTTCGTTTATTTGTTTCAAGCCATTGATGTAGTCCTGGGCACGCTGCAATACATTCGAAGAGTCTTTTTCCACATTCTTGGGCACAATGACCTGCAATCCTCTTTTGATTATGTTTACGTCGATGTTCTCTCCCATTATCATCGGATCTCCATCGAAATGTATAACCCCCTGTTTGGAACGATGGATGCGGAGCGTCTTACAGCGGAAAGTCTTTATACGGCTATTCTGGTCGATAGTCTTGTTGAACAACTGGAATGATAATGCCGGTACATCCAATACGGTAAAAGGCTCCAGAATTGTAACGTCCAGCAATCCGTCATTTAATGTGGCTTGCGGAGTGATATAAGCATTATTCCCATACTGTGAGGCATTGCCGCATGCTATCAGGAAAGCCTTGTATCGCAGTGTGCTGCCATCCATTTCCAATTCGTATGTCTCCGGTTTATATTTTAGGCTTTCAAGCAATGTCTTCTCCAGATATATGAGCGGGCCTCTCTTGCCGGCTTTGGAAAACTGCAGGCTGACAAATGCGTCGAACCCTACCCCGCAGGTACAGAAGAAAGGAACATCATTGATTTTGCCATAGTCAATAATGTCTATCAATCCTTCGTTAATGATGTTGATTGCTTTTTTGGCATCCATAGGGATTTGCAGATGGCGTGCAAGCCCGTTTCCCGAACCGCATGGAATGATTCCCAATGCAGTTTTGGTATGTACCAGTGAACGTGCTATTTCATTAATAGTTCCGTCTCCGCCGATAGCAACAACGGCAAAAGCTTCTTCTTTAGCTTTTAGGGCGGCTATTTCAACTGCGTGCCCCGCCCGTTCCGTATAGATTACTTCCGGTATATACCGGCTTTTATCCAACTTTTCATCAAGCCATTTCAATATTTGCTCCTTACCCTGAGTACCGGATATGGGGTTTATTATAAATGATATTTTCTTTTTACTATCGTCCATTTAAACGGATATTACTATAGGAAATTTCTTCATGCAAAAGTAATATAAATCCTTTAAATTTTAACCATATGAATCTCTTAAAACGAGTTAGGGCAGATTTTTTAGAGTAAATGAAACAGATAACAACATATTTTGCTATCTTTGCCCCCTGTTTTTAAGAACTTGTTTTTAATAGGATTAATATTCATTATATAAAAGACATTTCATGGGTTTACTGCAAGACAAATTCGCGAAATATGATTTGCCGCAACAATTTATGGCAAAAGGGGTATACCCGTATTTCCGCACGATTAACAGCCATCAGGATACAGAGGTAATGATGGATGGCAAAAAAGTTCTGATGTTCGGTTCAAACGCATATATGGGACTGACATATGACAAGCGAATCATTGACGCTTCGATAGCTGCCACTGAAAAATATGGTACAGGGTGTGCCGGTTCCCGCTTTTTGAATGGTACTCTTGATATACATGTTGAACTGGAAAAAGAATTGGCCGAGTTCGTAGGAAAAGACGAAGCGCTCTGTTTTTCTACCGGTTTTACTGTGAACGAGGGCATTATTCCCGCAGTGGTAGGACGTGGTGACTATATCATCTGTGATGACCGCGACCACGCTTCTATTGTAGACGGACGCCGCCTTTCGTTCGCCACACAGTTAAAGTATAAGCACAATGACATGGAAGACCTTGAAAAAGAGCTTCAGAAGTGCGAACCGGATGCGGTGAAACTGATTATTGTAGATGGTGTATTCTCAATGGAAGGCGATTTGGCCAACCTGCCGGAAATCGTTCGTCTGAAAAAGAAATATAATGCCAGCATTTATGTGGATGAAGCTCACGGATTAGGTGTATTCGGTAAGCAAGGCCGCGGTGTATGCGATCATTTCGGAGTGACCGAAGATATTGACTTGATAATGGGAACATTCAGCAAGTCATTGGCTTCTATCGGTGGTTTTATTGCTGGCGACAAGGAGGTTATCAACTGGTTGCGCCACAATGCCCGCTCTTATATATTCCAGGCAAGTAGTACGCCGGCGGCAACGGCAGCGGCTCGTGAAGCACTGCACATTATTAAATCCGAACCGGAACGTATCCAACGTCTGTGGGATATCACTAACTATGCATTGAAGAGTTTCCGTGATGCAGGTTTTGAGATTGGTGAAACAGAGTCGCCCATTATACCTTTGTATGTGCGTGATACGGAAAAGACCTTTGTCGTAACGAAGATGGCTTTTGATGAAGGCATCTTTATCAATCCGGTTATACCGCCTGCATGTGCTCCTCAGGATACATTGGTACGTGTGGCATTAATGGCTACCCATACTAAAGAACAAGTGGATTATGCAGTTGAGAAGTTGACAAAATGCTTTAGGGAATTGGGGATAATCAAGTAAAGGAACAATTTGAAGCAAAGATAAAAGCCGTTTAATCGTGAATCGGTTAAACGGCTTTCTTTTTATAAACCCATTTAAACTAACCAAACAACATGAAAAAACAAATTCTGATTTTTACTGCTGTTGTATGTGGAATGACTTGTACTACAACTGCTTATGCGCAATTTAAAATTGGTGGTAAGAAAATCAATGTAGGTAAGGTTGTTCAAGCCGGTACGGATGCTGCTAAAGCTATAACTCTTTCGGATGCTGATATTGCAGCTATGAGTAGGGAGTATATGCAATGGATGGATACTCACAATCCTTTGACGAAGCCTGATACGGAATATGGCAAGCGCCTGGAGAAACTGACCGGACATATCAAAGAAGTGGATGGTTTGAAAGTGAATTTTGGGGTTTATGAAGTGGTTGACGTAAACGCTTTTGCCTGCGGTGACGGCAGCGTACGTATTTGCGCCGGATTAATGGATATCATGACGGATGATGAAGTAATGGCTGTGGTAGGCCATGAGATAGGTCACGTAATTCATACGGACTCCAAAGATGCAATGAAGAGCGCATATCTTCGTTCTGCCGTGAAGAATGCTGCGGGTGCTGCGAGTTCTACCGTGTCAAAGCTGACCGACTCCGAGTTGGGAGCTATGGCGGAAGCCTTGGCTGGTGCGCAATATTCGCAGAAGCAGGAAACGGAAGCGGACGATTACGGTTTTGAATTTTCTATAAAGCATAATTTGGATCCTTATGCCATGTATAATGCATTGAATAAACTGCTGGAACTTTCGGCGGACGCTCCCAAAGAATCTAAATTCCAAAAGATGTTTTCATCTCATCCGGATACGGCAAAACGAGTAGCCCGTGCCAAGGAGAAAGCTGATGAATATATGAAAAACAAGCAATAAGAGGTTGCATTTCCAAATTACAGAAAGAGGCGGGATTCCATTTGAATTCTGCCTCTTTTCTTTATAATAAAAGAATAAAACGTACTTTTGCTTCAAATTATTGACTTTACTTATCCGATTGCTTTGATATTGGTTTTATTTTAGTATGTTTGCTGTTATTATTAATGAAAAGCATAACATTTGAATGAAAAAGCAAGATTCCCTTTTCGTTTTCATCCTAATCGTAATCTTCTTACCTTTTTTCGTGAGTGATGCAGTTTACGGCTGGTATAGGTCTTTCAATGCCGCACATGGTATGGTAATGAGTTTCTTGAAATTCGGAGTGCTTGCTACTTTAGGTGAGATGCTGGGGCTTCGCATCAGTGCCGGAGTATATAACAGAAAAGGATTTGGAGTGCTTTCCCGTGCGGTCGTATGGGGTATCTTAGGCATGGGAATCAATATGGCGATGATTGTATTTTCTAAAGGTGTGCCGCAGTTCATGGAGTATATGGGGATGGCGGATGCTTCGGCGATAATTAACGGCGATTGCTGTTTGGACAAGTTATGGATTGCTTTGGCTGTATCTGTTGCCATGAACACAATCTTTGCTCCTGTATTTATGACATTTCATAAGATAACGGATACACACATTCTGGATTGTGGCGGTTCGCTCCGCAGCCTTATTACCCCTATTCCGATGGCGCGTATCATTACGCATCTTAATTGGGATACGCAATGGAATTTTGTTTTTAAGAAAACGATTCCTTTTTTCTGGTATCCGGCTCATACCATTACTTTCTTGTTGCCGGATGAGGTAAGAGTTTTGTTTGCCGCTATCTTGGGCGTTGCGCTCGGGGTACTGCTGGCTATTGCTGCAAGGATGAAATAATGGTTCTCTATTTCCATACCGTTGCCAATGCTTTTTACTGTGAGATAAAGTTCATCTCCCCGTTGCTCCCAATATTTGTATACCAGTGTAGCCATATTAATGGAAGAGGCATCTCCACCCTCTTCCTGTTTGATACCCTGCATTTTTCCCGGTTGCCCTTCGATAGGCATTATCCATGAGCCAATGATAGAGTCTTTGCTTTTCTTTTCATTACAAGCAGACATTGCAATAACCAATACGGCGGTTGCCAATAAAAGTCTTTTTATACTATATATTTTTAAAAGTGAGTCAATGTATTTTCGTTATGGCAGATGCGATATTAATGCCGGGCTCATCTTCGGTGACCGTGTATGAAACCTCTAATGTATCTCCTATTAATAGTCCTTTTTCCAAGGCTATATTCCGATCCATTGTACTTATATATAAGGTGTCCTTTTTCGAGGTAACCATTGTAAACCCATTCATGGTAGCATCCATGACTATGCCTTGTGCTTGATGTACGGAATCGTTAATCTCTTCTGTACCGAGCTCAGCATTTTCTTGTTCCATAGTTCCGGCTTTATTTTTGCAGGAAGCACATCCCAACAAGATAATGGAAACAAATAAAAAAGGTTTAGTCAACTTCATATTCTCTGATCTTATTAAGATTATTTCTACAAAAATAGATATAAAAGAGAATGTATCAAAGAGGCAGTGAATAATTAACCGTTCCTGTATATTGTATTTCAGATATTTATAATTTTATTTCAGATAAAGTTATAAAAATATTTGGTCTATATCAAAAAAGATTTTACCTTTGCACTCGCTTTTAAGAAGTAAAACATTCGGGGTGTAGCGCAGTCCGGTTAGCGCACCTGCTTTGGGAGCAGGGGGTCGTGGGTTCGAATCCCGCTACCCCGACTGATAAGAATCAAGGAGTTACAGTAAAATGTAGCTCCTTTTTTGTTGCTCGAATGGGGGCGGTTGAATTGACGGGTCAACGTAAAAACCTGAGGGATTCATGGGTCAACGTAAAAACCTGAGGGATTCATAGCTTATGCATAAATTTTCGCCAGTCTGAACAGGAAGAAAGCTCTG
>NZ_JBCODG010000054.1:0-30970 GCF_040928965.1 Bacteroides sp. 2201st1_D9_2201SCRN_220225
GAGCTTTCTTCCTGTTCAGACTGGCGAAAATTTATGCATAAGCTATGAATCCCTCAGGTTTTTACGTTGACCCAAAATTTGCACATGGTCGAAAAGCAATAAAAAACCCACTAAAACTTGCGATTTTAGTGGGTTTTTATCGGTGTGTTGTGTTGGGCTACCTGGATTCGAACCAGGAATGACAGGACCAGAATCTGTAGTGTTACCATTACACCATAGCCCAATTGAGCATTTCATTTCTGTTTTGCGGTGCAAAGATACAAACTTTTCTTTAATCCAAAACATTTTTCGCTATTTTTTTCATTAAAATCTGATAAGATACCATGACACAAAGAATTATATACCTAAAAAAAAACAAAAAATGAAAGACTTTTCCCCTTTTGCGTGTTTGATATGATAAATCAACGTATATTTGTCGCCTGTTTAATATTAATAATGTGTAATGAACGAAGCTAAAAAATTAATTCAACAAATAACAGAAGGTATTCAAGATAAAAAAGGAAAAAAAATCGTCATAGCAGACCTTACCCGGATAGACGACACTATATGTAATTATTTTGTCATCTGTCAAGGAAACTCCCCAAGCCAAGTAAGCGCCATAGTGGAGTCCGTTAAAGACTTCACCCGCAAAGGAGCGAACAGCAAACCTTTTGCGATAGACGGTCTACGCAATGCCGAGTGGGTAGCCATGGACTACTCTGATGTACTGGTTCACGTTTTCCAGCCGGAAGCGCGTGAATTCTACAACTTGGAACACTTATGGGCAGATGCCAAACTAACCCAAATCCCCGATCTCGATTAATTTAGACTTATGGACAATAACACCAATAAAAAGCCCACAAAAACCAATATGCCCAAGTTCAACTTGAACTGGTTGTATATGATTATAGCCATGATGTTGCTGGGACTGTACCTCACCAATGAAAGCGGTTCGGCCAGCAAAAACATCCCTTATGATGAATTTCAGGAGTATGTGCGCAACGGCTATATAAGCAAAGTGACCGGTTATGACGACAACTCCGTAGAGGCATACGTCAAGCCGCAATATGTGCCCAATGTATTCAAAGCAGATTCAAGCCGTGTGGGCAAGAATCCCCTGATTACAACAGAAGCTCCCTCACGCGAAAGCTTGGGCGACTTCCTGCAGAAAGAAAAGGACGAGACACGTTTCGACGGTTCTATCAGCTACGAAAAGAAACACAATTACTTCGGTGCAATCCTCTGGCAGATATTGCCGTTTGCATTTCTTATCGGCTTCTGGATATTCCTGTCCCGCCGTTGGAGCAGCGGTGGCGGCATGGGTGGCGGCAGCGGCATCTTCAGTGTCGGCAAATCCAAAGCCCAACTGTTTGAAAAGAACTCTCCGGTAAAGGTTACTTTCAAGGACGTTGCCGGACTTGCAGAGGCCAAGCAGGAAGTAGAGGAAATCGTAGAATTCCTGAAACAACCCCAGAAGTATACAGACCTGGGTGGTAAGATACCCAAGGGTGCATTGCTCGTAGGCCCTCCGGGAACGGGTAAGACCCTGCTTGCAAAGGCTGTGGCAGGAGAAGCCAACGTACCGTTCTTCTCACTGGCCGGTTCCGACTTCGTGGAAATGTTTGTCGGCGTAGGTGCTTCCCGCGTCCGCGACCTGTTCCGCCAAGCCAAAGAGAAAGCGCCTTGCATCGTATTCATCGATGAAATCGATGCCGTGGGACGCGCCCGTGGAAAAGCTGCCGCCATGGGCGGTAACGATGAACGCGAAAACACCTTGAACCAACTGCTGACGGAAATGGACGGGTTCGGTTCCAACAGCGGTGTCATCATCCTTGCCGCAACCAACCGTGTGGATGTACTGGACAAGGCACTGCTGCGCGCCGGACGTTTCGACCGCCAGATACACGTCGACTTGCCCGACCTGAATGAACGAAAAGAAGTATTCGGCGTACACCTGCGCCCCATCAAGATAGACAATACGGTGGATGTAGAGTTACTGGCACGCCAGACTCCGGGATTCTCCGGCGCCGACATCGCCAATGTCTGCAACGAAGCCGCCCTGATTGCCGCCCGTCATGGAAAGAAATTTGTAGAGAAGCAGGACTTCCTGGATGCGGTAGACCGTATCGTAGGCGGTCTGGAGAAGAAAACCAAAATCACAACCGAAGAAGAACGCCGTTCCATTGCCATACACGAGGCCGGACACGCCAGCATCTCCTGGCTGTTGGAATATGCCAACCCGCTGATTAAGGTAACCATCGTTCCACGCGGACGTGCTTTGGGAGCAGCCTGGTACCTGCCCGAAGAACGCCAGATTACCACAAAGGAACAGATGCTGGACGAGATGTGCGCCACTTTGGGCGGACGCGCCGCAGAAGATCTGTTCATCGGAAGAATCTCTACCGGCGCCATGAACGACCTTGAGCGTGTAACCAAGCAGGCATACGGCATGATTGCCTATTTGGGCATGAGCGACAAACTGCCGAATCTCTGTTATTACAATAACGACGAATACTCGTTCAACCGTCCGTACAGCGAGAAGACCGCCGAACTGATTGACGAAGAGGTGAAGCGTATGGTAAACGAACAGTACGAGCGTGCCAAGAAAATACTATCCGACAATAAAGAAGGGCACAACAAGCTGGCCCAACTGTTGATAGACAAGGAAGTAATCTTTGCAGAAGATGTGGAAGAAATCTTCGGCAAGCGTCCGTGGGCTTCCCGTTCCGAAGAGATTATCAGCGCAAGCAAAACTTCCAGAGAGCTGAAAGAAGCCGAAGAAAAAGAGGCTGCCAAGGCAAAGGAAGCGGAAAAAGAGGTAAAAGAAGAAGAAAGCCATAACACCGGCTCGAACAATTAAAACGAAAACACCTTGAAAAATAATTTCATACAACGTGCTGTTACAGGTGCATTATTTGTAGTTATACTGGTGGGCTGTATCCTTTACAGCCCCCTCTCATTCGGGATTCTATTCACTATCATCGGCGCATTGAGCGTACACGAGTTTGCCCATCTGGTAAACAGGAACGGCGGAGTCAGCATCAACAAGACGATTACCGCTTTAGGCGGAGCCTATCTGTTCCTTGCACTCATGGGATTCTGCACATCCGCCATCGATGCGCGCGTATTCCTTCCCTATCTGGGCTTATTGCTCTATTTGATGATTACGGAGTTATACCTGAAAAAGGAGAACCCCATCGGCAACTGGGCGTATGCAATGCTGAGCCAGCTATATGTAGCCTTGCCTTTCGCATTGCTGAATGTACTCGCTTTCCAGAATTCACCTGAAACGAGCAGCGTAACCTATAACCCCATCCTGCCGCTTTCCATATTCGTATTCATCTGGCTGAGCGATACGGGTGCTTACTGCGTGGGCTCTCTGATAGGAAAACATCGCCTGTTCGCGCGCATTTCGCCTAAGAAATCATGGGAAGGCAGCATAGGCGGCGCGATTTTCTCCATCGCCTCATCCTTTGTATTTGTCCATTTCTTCCCATTCATGTCTACATGGCAATGGGCAGGACTGGCAGTTACCGTAGTGATTTTCGGCACTTGGGGCGACCTCACCGAATCGCTGATGAAGCGTCAACTGGGCATCAAGGATTCCGGCAACATTCTTCCGGGACACGGCGGAATGCTCGACCGGTTCGACAGCGCTCTCATGGCGATTCCCGCAGCGGTAGTCTACCTGTATGTAATGACAATGATTTGACAGGAAATCTTAAACGAATATAAGCCAAAGGGCATAGAGGAAAGATACTGTAACCTCTATGCCCTTTGGCCTATATATACGGTATAAGGAAACGCTTACTTCAATTGCATCTTCGACAAATCAAGGTCCCGTATATTCTTCGTATTATCACCGGTAACCACCAGGTCGAACGTCAGTTCCACCTCGCCATTCTTTTCCGAATTAATTTTCAGCTTGATACCTTTGGTTTCAGAGGTCACGTTGAGACTGTTCAGATTATAGGACACCGCACCGGGCTTGCGCAACCCCGTCAAATCGTCATAGTCGTTATAGCGGAGAGCCAAATGTATATAACCGTCTTCTCCATACAACTCCGCATCATCTTGCGGACGTACCAGGCTGATACGATGTTTAGTGCCGGAAGGCAGATTCTGCATAAATATGATATTCATATATCCCCCGCTGATGCTTGTATCACCTTCAAATATCAGGACAGGGTCATTGCCGAACTCTTCCTCGGTCTCGGGAGTCAGCGTCTCGACCTCTTTCGTCAGCACATCCTGCAAACTCAGGATCTTCACAGCATGGTCGTAACCGTCAAACTCATCGGACAAAGGATTGAACATGGTAATCACACGCTTTCCATCAACCGGCTCGTACCACCACAAGTCTGTATTCACAGGCCAGAGCGTTCCCCACACATCACAGTCCAAATAAAAAGCATTGCCGGTAACACGCACCGTAGCCCACAGCGGCGGAGTGAAATCACCGATCGAATACCCTTCATCGTCATCACAGGAATGCAGTACCGGCATCACAGCCAGACAAACTGCCATAAATAACCAATGTAGCTTTCTCATAATCAAAGTTCTTTTGTTTATTTCTTTCTGTATAGAAAATACAAAAGCCGGGCATTTACTGCACCGGCTTTATTCCTTTTAACAAGAAATTAAATATCGTCCTACTTTTTAAAACGTTTCTTAAGCAAAGCCACCATTTCACGGGCTGCATGCACAGGTGCTCCCGCCTCGCCCAGGCGGGATGCCATATATTCGTAACCGTCGAGCATCTGCCGGCGGTACGCCTCATCGTATAAGATACGTTGAAGCTCCGCACGTATCTGCTCCACCGTCATGGTATCGGCCACCAGTTCCTTCACCACCTCACGGTCGGCAATCAGGTTTACCAGAGATATGTACCTGACTTTCAGAACATGCCGTTTCAGGAAAGCGATAACCTTCCCTATCGGCGTATGGTAGCACACCGCCTGCGGAACCCGGAACAATGCCGTTTCCAGCGTTGCCGTGCCCGAAGTAACCAATGCCGCTTCCGCATGCCGGAGCAAAGGATAAGTACGGTTAAAGATTATCTTCACGTCCGCATTGCCGACATATTCCTTATAATACTCCGGAGCGATGCCCGGCGCTCCCGCCAGCACCAACTGATACTCCGGAAATGAAGCGGCCGCCCGAATCATATCCGGCAAATTATCCTTAATCTCCTGCTTGCGGCTGCCAGCCAGCAAGGCAATGACAGGCTTCGGCGAAAGGCCGTTGGCCCGTTTGAACTCATCCGCAGTTTCCGAATAAGCGGCTTGGAAGGCAGTGACTTCATCCACCGTCGGATTGCCTACATAATGTATGGGATAATGGTGCTTGCCCTCGAAGAACTCCACCTCGAACGGAAGAATGGAGAAGAGTTCGTCCACATCCCGCTTGATATTCCTGATACGGTGCTCTTTCCAGGCCCATATCTTGGGAGAAATATAATAGAACACCGGTATTTGCGTACGGGCATGGACAAACTTGGCGATATTCAGGTTGAACCCCGGATAATCCACCAAAATAAGAACATCCGGCTGCCAAGCTGCAATGTCTTCCTTGCAACGCTTCATATTGGCAAAGATGGTACGCAGGTGCAACAAGACGGGAATGAAGCCCATATACGCCAGTTCCTTATAATGCTTCACCAACGTTCCGCCCACAGCCGCCATCAGGTCACCGCCGAAAAAGCGGAACTCGGCCTGCGGGTCTTCTGCCTTCAAGGCAGTCATCAGGTGCGACGCATGCAGGTCGCCCGAGGCCTCGCCCACAATCAGATAATACTTCATAAGCGCCTATGTTTCAATATCCTGTGCAATCCGTCAGAACCAGGTTTTCAATTCGTCCATCAGGCCATAGGCGGTTACATCCACTGTGGTCGGAGTCACCGCTACATAACCGTTGGCAAGCGCCCAATGGTCGCTCTTTTCATTCTCCTTTTCCGACTCCTCAAACTTTCCGGTCAGCCAATAGTAGTGCGCATCGCCTCTGTGGGCGAAGTTCTCCCACTCGTTGGTCCACTGTCCTTTTGCCTGTTCGCAGATTTTCACCCCTTTCAACTCTTTGGTATCGGGGAAGTTGACATTGAGGCAGGTCAACGGCGGCAAGCCTTTTTCCAGAACCTTGCGGGCAATCTCGCGGATATACTCTCCCGCCGGCTCAAAATCGGCGTCCGGCATGTGGTTGCACAGTGAAAAGCCGATAGAGGGAACACCTTTCAGGCAGCCTTCGATAACCACCCCCATTGTTCCGGAATAATGCACATTGACCGAGGAGTTATCGCCGTGATTAATGCCGCCCACCACAAGGTCGGGTTTGCGGTCGAGCACCGTATGGAATGCCAGCTTGACGCAATCGGCGGGCGTACCGGAACACTTATAGACCGTCAGTCCCACATCCTTGCGAAGCAACTGATAATGAATCGGTTCTGTCACGGTAAGCGCACACGCATTACCCGAACGCGGCGCATCCGGCGCCATTACCACAATCTCCCCCAGCGGACGGAGAAACTTTATCAACTCGCTGATTCCTTTCGCAATGATACCGTCGTCATTGGAAATCAATATCAAAGGTCTCTGATTTTCCATATTTCTTTTTAATTTTGCTACAAATTTAGCAAAAGAGAACCACATATTAACCACCAATACACAAAAAGATATGTTAGACGTCTTTCTCATTCTGATGGGTATCCTCTGCCTGATAACTGGACTGGCAGGCTGTTTCCTGCCCGTAATTCCCGGTCCGCCCGTGGCCTATGCCGGTTTGTTGCTGCTACACTTCACCGACAAGGTGCAGTACTCTGCCACCCAACTATTGCTGTGGCTGCTGATTGTCGTCATCGTACAGGTGCTCGACTATTTCGTCCCCATGCTGGGCAGCAAATACAGCGGCGGAACGCGCTGGGGAACACGCGGATGCCTTGCCGGAACCCTCATCGGGCTGTTCTTCATGCCCTGGGGCATTGTACTCGGCCCGTTTTTAGGGGCTTTTATCGGCGAACTTTTCGGCGGCAGGGAAACCCGGCAGGCTCTGAAGTCGGGACTGGGCTCCCTGTTCGGCTTCCTCTTCGGCACGGTACTGAAATGCGTGTTGTGCGGATACTTCGCATGGGAGTTTGCATCGGCACTGCTTTAACATAAGTTTATCCCCATTAAACTTCAGGTTTAATCCTAATGAACCCGAAGTTTAATAGGAATAAACTCCGAGTTTAATTCGGACAAACTATTGTAAACTCCGGAGAAACGGCACGCATTTCCCCGGACACGGCAGCAGCGGCAGCTTATAACCCGAACATCCCGCCGCCTGCCATCTCATTGCTTTAGAAATCTTAATCTTCTGCAAGTGAGACAAAAAAGCTGTTTCTTTTCAAGATAAATACGTATATTTGCCCCACTAATCAGGAAAAAGAGTGCCTGAGACACACGTCTTCAGGCAACGGAACGGTAAAGGCATCCGGGAGTTATTAACAAAAAGGGTGACTTATCAACCGTTTTTGCAATCTTTCTCTTTTTTAGTAGGTGCTATACGGAATTATCACTTATTTCGCTGCCAATAAACATTGAAATTATGGGAAAAATAATTGCTTTGGCAAATCAAAAAGGTGGTGTAGGAAAAACAACAACAACCATAAACCTCGCAGCTTCTCTCGCCACACTTGAAAAGAAAGTGCTTGTCGTAGACGCAGACCCGCAGGCGAACGCCTCGTCAGGGCTGGGCGTAGACATCAAGCAGGCAGAATGTACTATCTATGAATGTATTATAGACCGCGCCGATGTGCGCGACGCTATCCACGACACGGAGATTGATACATTGAAAGTTATTTCCTCCCACATCAACCTGGTAGGCGCCGAAATAGAAATGCTCAATCTTAAAAACCGGGAAAAGATACTGAAAGAGGTACTCGCCCCGCTACGGGAAGAGTTTGATTATATCCTGATAGACTGCTCACCGTCGTTAGGATTGATTACAATCAACGCGCTCACGGCCGCCGACTCGGTTATCATTCCCGTACAGGCCGAATACTTTGCACTGGAAGGCATCAGCAAATTGCTGAACACCATCAAAATCATCAAGTCCAAGCTGAACCCCGCACTCGAAATCGAGGGATTCCTGCTGACCATGTATGACTCGCGGCTGCGCCAGGCCAACCAGATATACGACGAGGTGAAACGCCACTTCCAGGAACTGGTGTTCAACACCGTCATCCAGCGCAATGTAAAACTGAGCGAAGCCCCCAGCTACGGACTCCCCACAATCCTGTACGATGCGGACTCCACCGGAGCCAAAAACCACATCGCACTGGCAAAAGAGTTAATCAGCCACAACGAGGACTAACCGCCCGCATGGCAAACATAGTAAACAGTAAATCGTAAAACAGAAAAGAATAGATGGTACAGAAAAGAAATGCATTAGGACGTGGGCTGGACGCCCTGCTCTCCATGGATGAGGTGCAAACCGAAGGCTCTTCCTCTATCAATGAAATAGAATTGTCGAAGATTGCCGTCAACCCCAATCAGCCCCGCCGCGAGTTCGACCAGACAGCGTTGCAGGAGCTTGCCGATTCTATTGCAGAGATTGGTATCATCCAGCCTATCACCCTGCGTAAGCTGTCCGATGATGAATACCAGATTATTGCCGGTGAACGCCGCTTCCGCGCCTCGCAAATGGCAGGGCTGACGAGCATCCCCGCCTATATCCGCACGGCCGACGACGAGAATGTCATGGAAATGGCACTCATCGAAAACATACAGCGCGAGGACCTGAACTCCGTGGAAATAGCGCTTGCCTACCAGCACCTGCTGGAACAATACGGACTGACGCAGGAACGCCTCAGCGAACGCATAGGCAAGAAGCGTACCACCATTGCCAACTACCTGCGCCTGCTGAAACTGCCGGCTCCCGTCCAGATGGGATTGCAAAACAAGCAGATAGACATGGGGCACGCCCGTGCACTGGTAACACTGGGAGACCCCAAACTGCAAGTGAAGATTTTTGAAGAGATACTCGAACAAGGTTATTCCGTACGCAAAGTAGAGGAAATCGTGAAATCCCTGAGCGAAGGAGAAGCCGTGAAAAGCGGCGGCCGCAAGATAGCCCCCAAGCGCGCCAAACTGCCCGAAGAGTTCAATATGCTGAAGCAGCAGCTTTCCAGTTTCTTCAGCACCAAAGTACAGTTGACCTGCTCCGAAAAAGGCAAAGGAAAAATCAGTATCCCGTTCAGTAACGAAGAAGAACTGGAACGTATCATCGGTATTCTCGATACGCTGAAAAAATAAATGACAAAGAAGAGAAGAATATATCAAATCAGTATCGCCCTGCTGCTTTGCCTGATGCAGACGGCAGGGATTGCTATGTATGGTCAGAGCCGCCCGCGTGCCGCCGCAAAGAGGATACACAGGCTGCAGGCAGACTCTCTTGCCGCCGTACGGCAAGCAGCGCGGATGCAGGCCGACAGCCTGAACCGGACTATGAAAGAAGTGCCGCCTCTCCAGGCCGTTGCCCCGGCAGACAGCATTGCCACTGCCGACAGCATTGCCGCCGAGAACAAGAAAAAGCTGCTGGAAATGACTTCCGCTCCCGTCCTGAAAGAATCGGAAGTGCCGGCAGACAGCCTCAAAAAAGAAATCGATCAGAAAATATGGGTTCCCAACCCTACAAAAGCCACCTGGCTGGCGCTCGTAATTCCCGGTGGCGGACAAATCTACAACCGGAAATACTGGAAATTGCCCATATTCTACGGCGGCTTTGCCGGATGTGCCTATGCCTTGACGTGGAACAGCAAAATGTACAAAGACTACTCCACCGCATATAAAGACGCGATGAACGGCAATATGCAGTCCAGCAGCATCACCGACCTGCTGCCGCCCGGATACAAGATTTCCGAAACCCAGTTGAAAGAGCTGTTGCGCAAGCGCAAGGATACCTATCGCAGATACCGCGATTTAAGTATCTTCGCTTTCATCGGAGTATACCTGCTGTCCGTCATCGATGCCTATGTGGATGCCGAACTGTCCAATTTCGACATCACCCCCGACCTCAGCATGAAAGTGGAGCCGGCTGTCATCGACAACCGGATAAACAACTCCTCCAACCGCTCCGTGGGGTTGCAATGCAGTTTCCGATTTTAAAAACAAATAAACAGATTTATCCATGACAAATAAACCTACATATATGAAAAGAATAATCGCGGGTTCCTCACTTCTGTTCAGCATACTGCTGGCAACTCCGCAAGCATACGCCCAAGAAAGCGTAGATGTCATTATCCGCGAAAACGGAACGGAACGGCGGGAAGTCATCGACCTGCCCAAGAGCATGACCTACCCTGTAGACAGCCTGCTCAGCGACTGGAAAGCCAAGAACTACATAGATTTAGGAAAGGATTGCAGCACCTCTACCGTCAATCCCCAATTCAGCGATTCCGTATACATCGACCGGCTCTCGCGCATGCCGACCATTATGGAGATGCCCTACAACGAGATTGTACGCAAATTCATCGACATGTATACCGGACGCCTCCGCAACCAGGTGGCTTTCATGCTGAGTGCCTGCAACTTCTACATGCCCATTTTCGAAGAGGCGCTCGACACTTACGGGCTGCCGCTGGAACTGAAATATCTGCCGATTATCGAGTCTGCGCTTAATCCCTCGGCCGTATCCCGCGCCGGAGCCTCCGGCCTGTGGCAGTTCATGCTGAACACCGGCAAGATATACGGCCTGGAAAGCAACAGCCTTGTGGACGAACGCCGCGACCCGATTAAGGCTACCTGGGCCGCCGCACGCTACCTGAAAGATATGTATGCCATCTACCAGGACTGGAACCTGGTAATCGCCGCCTACAACTGCGGCCCCGGCACCATCAACAAAGCCATCCGGCGCGCAGGCGGCAAAACGGATTATTGGGAAATATACAACTATCTGCCCAAAGAAACACGCGGATACGTACCCGCTTTTATAGCCGCCAACTACGTAATGACGTACTACTGCAAGCACAATATCTGCCCGATGGAAACCAATATTCCGGACGCCACAGATACCATACAGGTGAACCGCAACCTGCATTTCGAACAAATCACGGATGTTTGCGGCATCGGAATGGATGAGGTCAAAAGCCTGAATCCCCAGTACAAGAAGAATATCATTCCGGGAGACAGCAAGCCTCAGACACTCCGTCTGCCTATAAACTACATCAGCACTTTCATCGACAGCCAAGACACGATTTACGCCCACCGCAGTGCGGAACTGTTTAAAAACCGCAGAACTGTTTCCGTGGCCAATACCCGCAGCACAGCACGTAGCAGCAAAGGGAAAAGTTCTTCACAGGGCGACGTCACCTACCACAGAATACGCAATGGGGAAACCCTGTCGACCATCGCCCGCAAATATGGCGTCACCGTCAACCAGATAAAAAGCTGGAACGGATTGAGAAGCACCAGAATCAATGCGGGAAAGAGGCTGAAGATTTACAAATAAAAACATAAATGCTTGTCCGGTGTTGAAAATTGCTTATTTTTGCAAAAAGTGAAGAAGAAAGGAGAAACAGTATATGGAAGAGAGCGTAAGCCAGAAGGAGAAAGAGAGAGCCGAAGAAGCAATGATTGAACAGGCATTCCAGGAACTGTTGAACGATTACTTGGCAACCAAACACCGCAAGCGTGTCGAAATAATAACCAAGGCATTCAATTTTGCCAATCAGGCACATAAGGGAATCAAACGCCGCTCGGGCGAACCGTATATCATGCACCCCATCGCCGTAGCGAAGATTGTGTGCAATGAGATAGGGCTGGGGTCTACTTCCATCTGCGCCGCCCTGCTGCACGATGTGGTGGAAGACACCGATTACACCGTTGAGGATATCGAAAACATCTTCGGCCCCAAAATCGCCCAAATCGTTGACGGACTGACCAAAATTTCGGGCGGCATCTTCGGCGACCGCGCCTCGGCGCAGGCAGAGAACTTCAAGAAACTGCTGCTTACCATGTCCGACGACATCCGCGTTATCCTCATAAAGATAGCCGACCGGCTGCACAATATGCGCACACTCGGTTCCATGCTGCCCAACAAGCAGTTCAAGATAGCCGGTGAAACATTGTATATCTATGCACCGCTTGCCAACCGGCTGGGGCTGTACAAGATAAAGACGGAACTGGAAAACCTGAGCTTCCGTTACGAGCATCCGGAAGAATACCGCGAGATAGAAAAGAAACTTGAAGCGACAGCCGTAGAACGCGACAAGGTTTTCAAAGAGTTCACCGCTCCGATACGTGCCCAACTGGATAAAATGGGATTGAAATACCGTATCCTTGCCCGCATCAAATCCATCTATTCCATTTGGAACAAGATGCAGACAAAGCATGTGCCGTTCGAGGAAATCTACGACCTGCTTGCCGTACGTATCATCTTCGAGCCCCGTAACATGGAAGAAGAGCTGAATGACTGCTTCAACATATACGTATCCATATCCAAAATATACAAACCGCATCCCGACCGCCTGCGCGACTGGGTGAGCCACCCGAAAGCCAACGGCTATCAGGCCCTGCACGTCACCCTCATGGGCAATAACGGACAATGGATCGAAGTCCAGATTCGCAGTGAACGTATGAACGACGTTGCCGAACAGGGATTCGCCGCACATTGGAAGTATAAGGAAGGCGGCGGCAGCGAGGATGAGGGCGAGCTGGACAAATGGTTGCGTACCATCAAGGAGATACTCGATGACCCCCAACCGGATGCTATTGATTTTCTGGATACAATCAAGCTGAACCTGTTTGCTTCGGAAATCTTTGTGTTTACTCCGAAAGGCGAAATCAAGACCATGCCGCAGAACTCCACAGCACTGGACTTTGCCTTCTCCCTGCACACCGACATCGGCAGCCATTGCATCGGCGCCAAAGTAAACCACAAGCTTGTTCCCCTCAGCCATAAGTTGCAGAGCGGCGACCAGGTAGAGGTTCTTACATCCAAATCGCAACGCGTGCAACCGGAATGGGAAGCTTATGCCACTACCGCCCGTGCCCGTGCCAAAATCGCATCCATCCTGCGCAAAGAAGCGAAAGCGCATCAGAAAGAGGGCGAGGCAATCCTTGCAGACTTTCTCAGGAACGAGGATATACGCATGGATGACTCCGCAATAGACAAGCTCACCCGCCTGCACAATTTCCATACCCGCGACGAGCTGTTCGTTGCCGTGGGCAGCAAGAAACTCGTATTGGGCGACGCAGACCGGAACGCCTTCAAGGAAAAACAAAGCACCAACTGGAAAAAGTTCCTGACTTTCTCGTTCGGCAATAAAGACAACAAAGACACGAAGGAGCAGTCCGAAGAGAAAGTTCCGCAAGAAAAAATCAATACCAAGCAGATATTGAAACTGACGGAAGAGACCATCCAGAAGAATTATATCATGGCCGACTGCTGCCACCCCATCCCTGGCGACGATGTATTGGGATATATAGACGAGCAGAACCGGATAATCATACACAAACGCCAATGTCCGGTAGCCGCACGCCTCAAGAGCAGCTATGGCAACCGTATCATCGCCACCGAATGGGACACCCACAAGGAGCTGTCATTCCTCGTGACGATTTATCTGAAAGGTATCGACAGTATGGGATTGCTGAACGAAGTAACGCAGGTCATCTCGCGCCAGCTGAATGTCAATATCCGCAAGCTGACAATTGAAACCACCGACGGTATTTTTGAAGGTAAGATACAACTTTACGTACACGATGTGGACGACGTACGCAGTATCTGCGACAACCTGAAACAGATACAGAACATCAAACAGGTGACAAGAATAGAAGGATAACCCCTATCCGGGCTGTTCCTTCATAAGATTCTCTTTCAATGCCTCTACATCCTCATAAGTAAAGGCATCGAGGGATTCTTTCATACCGATAAGTTCTTCACGGATACTTTTCAGCCGCTCTACGATTTCAAAATTCCGGAGAGTGGCTTCCTTATTGTCTTTCATGCGCTGGCGTGCGCCGGGCAGCGTCATGCCGCGCTCCTTGACCAGATGATAAATCAACTTCACCGTTTCAATATCTTCCTTACGGTATTGGCGTATCCCCCTCCCTCCCTTCTTCGGTCTGAGCTGCGGAAACTCCTTCTCCCAAAAACGCAGCAGCGATTCGTTGACATCGAACATTCTGGCAACCTCGCTGATGGAGTAATATAGTTTCAGTTCTTTATCGGTATTCAGCATAACAGCCTGTCAGTTAAACATTCATAATCCGCTAATCCATCATTTTTCCATGATTTGCCGCAATCTGTATCATACGGTCGTAATCTTCGGCACTTAAATCCATAAAGTAATAATTCACGGGATTTACGACCTGCCCTTTCACATGCACTTCGTAGTGCAGGTGAGGTCCTGTACTTTTGCCGGTACTTCCAACCGCACCGATAACCTCGCCCCGCACCACCCGTTTGCCGAGTTTGGTACGGAATCCCTGCAAGTGGGCATACCACGTCTGGTAACCGAAGCCATGATCCACGATGATAAGATTTCCATAACCGGTTTCCCATCCCATTTTAACAACAGTGCCGTCACCGGTTGCATATACATCCGTTCCCGGATGGGCCGAAAAGTCCATGCCGGCATGAAAACGGGTAGTTCCGTAAATAGGGTCGATGCGCGTTCCATAACCGGAAGCGGTCTTGCGCAAATCCTTATTGGAAATGGGCTGAATGGCAGGGATGCAACGCAGCATCTCATCATGGTTCTTGCACATCTCCACCACATCATCGAACGAACGGGACTGGATATAAAGCTGCTTCGTGAGCATATCCATTTTCTGCGTAGTATTCACCACCAAATCGGAATTGGCCATATCCATCAGATGTTCGTAACGGTTTGTACCGCCGTATCCTGCCTTACGGATAGCCGAGGGAATAGGGTCGGCCTGGAATATTACGCGATACAGATTATCATCGCGTTGCTGCACATCCTGCAATACTCCCATAGCCTCGTCCATTCTCCGCGAAAGGACGTTATACTGCGCCTGAAGCCGGCTGTTTTCTTTCCGCAGTTCCTTCTCGGACGGCGAACCGAAAATCAGCAACAGTACGATAAAGCTGCCGGCTCCCAACCCCATACCGAAAAACAACCGGCGCAATATGCTCAACGCCCGTTGCCGGACGGTAGGATAAATTCGGTCGTAAGTCTGTGTCCGCGGATTATAAATGTAGTAAACTTTGCGCATCGAGAGTAAATATTTCATTATCAATGCGGCAAAAATACGAAAAACAAGCTATCTTTGCACAGTTTTTTCAAGAATTATAAGATTTATGATTTATGATTTATGATTTCATAGAAAGATGGGTCATAGAATGCGTAAGTCATAAATCGCAAGCTGTAAATCGGAAATCATAAATCATAAATAAGAAGTATGTTGACTGCAAATGAAATCAGAGACTCGTTCAAGAGTTTCTTCGAAAGTAAAGGTCACCAGATTGTGCCTTCGGCTCCTATGGTGATTAAGGACGACCCCACGCTGATGTTTACCAACGCGGGTATGAACCAGTTTAAAGATATTATTTTGGGGAATCACCCGGCGAAATATAAAAGAGTGGCAGACTCACAGAAGTGCCTGCGCGTCAGCGGAAAGCACAATGACCTGGAAGAAGTGGGGCACGATACGTACCACCACACCATGTTCGAGATGCTGGGCAACTGGTCGTTTGGCGACTACTTCAAGAAAGAAGCCATTTCCTGGGCATGGGAATATCTGGTCGATGTGCTGAAGCTCGACCCGAAAGACCTCTACGCCACCGTATTCGAAGGCAGCCCCGAAGAAGGCCTGGAACGCGACAACGAAGCCGCTTCCTATTGGGAACAGTTCCTGCCGAAAGACCATATCCTTAACGGAAACAAACACGATAACTTCTGGGAAATGGGTGATACCGGCCCTTGTGGCCCGTGCTCCGAAATTCACGTGGATTCACGTTCGGAAGAAGAAAAGGCCAAAGTACCCGGTTCGCAACTGGTGAACAAAGACCATCCGCAGGTTATCGAGATATGGAACCTCGTATTCATGCAGTTCAACCGCAAGGCAGACGGCAGCCTCGAAGGACTTCCCGCCAAAGTAATCGACACCGGTATGGGCTTTGAACGCCTGGTACGTACACTGCAAGGCAAGACTTCCAACTACGACACCGATGTTTTCCAACCGATACTGAAAGCCATCGGTGACATGACGGGAGCCACATACGGCAAAAACGAACAGCAGGACATCGCCATGCGCGTAATTGCCGACCACATCCGTACAATCGCCTTCTCCATCACCGACGGGCAGCTTCCGAGCAATGCCAAGGCAGGTTACGTAATCCGCCGTATCCTCCGCCGTGCAGTGCGCTACGGCTACACGTTCCTCGGACAGAAGCAGGCTTTCATGTACAAGTTGTTGCCCGTACTCATCGAGAACATGGGCGGCGCATACCCCGAGTTGAATGCACAGAAAGAACTGATAGCCAAAGTCATTAAAGAAGAAGAAGATTCTTTCCTCCGTACTTTAGAGACCGGTATCCGTCTGCTGGATAAGACCATGGCGGATGCCAAGGCAGCCGGCAAGACCGAAATCAGTGGTAAAGATGCCTTTACGCTCTATGATACATTCGGCTTTCCGCTCGACCTTACCGAACTCATCCTCCGCGAAAACGGCATGACCGCCGACATCAAAGAGTTCGATGCCGAAATGCAGCAGCAAAAGCAACGTGCACGCAATGCCGCCGCCGTTGAAACCGGAGACTGGATTATACTGCAAGAAGGCACTACCGAATTTGTAGGCTACGACTATACGGAATATGAGACATCCATTCTGCGCTACCGCCAGATAAAGCAAAAGAACCAGACACTGTTCCAGATTGTACTGGACAAGACCCCGTTCTATGCCGAAAGCGGCGGACAGGTAGGCGATACCGGCGTACTGGTCAATGAGTTCGAAACGATTGAGGTCATCGACACCAAAAAGGAGAACAACCTTCCTATCCATATCACCAAGAAGCTGCCCGAACACCTGGAAGCACCGTTCATGGCATGTGTAGATACGGATAAACGTGCCGCCTGCGCCGCCAACCACTCTGCTACCCACCTGCTGGATGCCGCATTGCGCGAGGTATTGGGCGACCACGTAGAGCAAAAGGGTTCTTTGGTGACTCCGGACTCATTGCGTTTCGACTTCTCGCACTTCCAAAAAGTGACGGACGAGGAAATCCGCCAGGTGGAACACATCGTGAATGCCAAGATACGTGCCAACATCCCTCTGAAAGAGTACCGCAACATACCTATCGAAGAAGCCAAGGAACTGGGCGCCATCGCTCTTTTCGGCGAAAAGTACGGTGACCGCGTACGTGTCATCCAGTTCGGTTCTTCCATTGAATTCTGCGGTGGTACGCACGTAGCCGCTACCGGAAACATCGGAATGATGAAGATTGTATCCGAAAGTTCCGTTGCCGCCGGTGTCCGCCGTATCGAAGCCTATACCGGAGCACGCGTAGAGGAGATGCTCGATGCTTTCCAGGATACGATGCGCGATTTGAAAGCACTCTTCAACAACGCCCCCGACCTGTCAGGCACCATCCGCAAATACATCGAAGAGAACGCCGGTCTGAAGAAACAGGTGGAAGATTTCATGAAAGAGAAAGAAGCACAACTGAAAGAGAAACTTCTACAGAATATCCAAGAGGTAAACGGTACGAAGGTAATCAAGTTCTGTGCAGCCATGATACCCGCCGACACGGTTAAGAACATCGCATTCCAACTGCGCGGAGAGATTACGGAAAACCTTTTCTTCGTTGCGGGAACAGTATTCGAAGGCAAACCGATGCTGACAGTGATGCTGAGCGACAACCTCGTAGCCGGCGGACTGAAAGCCGGTAACCTTGTGAAAGAAGCCGCCAAGCTGATACAAGGCGGCGGCGGCGGTCAGCCCCACTTTGCAACTGCCGGCGGAAAGAACCCGGACGGCTTGAACGCAGCCGTAGACAAAGTCCTGGAACTGGCAGGATTATAATCCGTAAGATTGCCGGAGAGGCAGATATTTCAACTTCAATTTACAACAAAAGGAGAAGCCATCGCTTCTCCTTTTGTTTTTCCCGCTTGCAACTCCTGCCCGAAAGGGCCCGGCTTCTATTCCAACTTCAACAGGAAGTGCTCGCGATAAATGACCGTCACCCCCTCAGGCAGCAGTCCGGGCGAACAGAACGGGGTTACATTCTCTGCAAGCACGCATATCGCCGTAGCCACTCCGTCACTTCCGGCAAGGCTTCGCGTAAAGATTCTCTGCTCTCCGTCATAAGTAAACCGCCACAGCGCATGTACGTCCCCGTCTTCCCCTGCCATCGGAACTGTCTCGTAACTTCCCGTAAGAGATGCATCTTCCTTCCCCGTAGGATAGATTTCCAGCACTCCCTTATCCAGGTAATAGGAAGAGCCCTTGTCGGGTATCAACACATAATATCCGGAATCTTCCAGCCAGGAACGGCCGGAGAGTTCTTCCGACACCTTACCCAACAGTTCCACGGGCGCATCGCCGCTGATTCCATACTCAAATCCCTGCTTCGACATCTTATATTCCCGACGCTCTTTCACCGTAATGCGCAATTGCGCACCGGACCCGGAACCGTCCATCACCCGCACTACCGTTTCTCCCGCCGCCAAAGGCTGTATGCTTATACGCCTGTAACCGTTGCTATCACCTGCAAACGTTACGGCAGCCACCGATTCATGCTCATTCGTCAAGGTATAAGCACCATCGCCACCGTCTATGCCGAGCACCGTTTCCCCTTCGGTTTCGGAAAGGAAGAAAGCCAGAGACGAGACCAGGTTATCACATGTTCCAACCTGATAAACCGGTTCCGCACCCTCAAAAAGCACCACACTGCGATAATCGTCCTTACAGCCGGAAACGGCAAACAGCAACCATACCAAAGTCAAAAGAAAATACTGTTTCTTCATAATCGTCAGATAACAATTGTTCTATCTGTAAAAATACAGAAAATAACGGAATACTGCATCATTATCCGTCTCTTTTTCAGCAGATCTGCTCTTTCGGATAGTTCACCAGATAAAGAGTGCCCGTGGCCCGGGTAAATGCCGTATAAAGCCAACGGAAATAATCGGGCGTCAGATATTCGTCCGTCATATACCCCTGGTCCAGAAAAACATTCTTCCACTGCCCGCCCTGCGCCTTATGGCACGTCACGGCATAGGCATACTTCACTTGCAAGGCATTGTAATAAGGGTCGGCTTTCATCTTCTTCATCCGTTCCCGCTTCACGGTGATATCGGCATAATCTTCGAGAACGGTATAGAAAAGGCGGTCGTTATCCGCCTTGGGCAGTGCAGGCGCATCGCTGTGCAATGTATCCAGCAGAAGATTTGCTTCCAGTTCGAAGTTGTCGTAATCGGGAAATTCCAGCGTGACATCCGCAAAACGGAAACCATACAGTTCGCGGGTGCGGCGCACGCGGCGCACCACCGCTGTCTCGCCGTTGGCTATAAAGTCCATCTCCTTCTGTTTTTCCGTCCAGTAATAATTATTTTTCGCCACCATCAGCAAGTCGCCCGTATTCAGTTCATCTTCCCGCCAGAGTATCCGGGAGCGGATGCCGTTATTGTAGATATTGGCACGCTTGTTGGAGCGGCATATCACAATCGTCTCGTCCAGCCCGTCGCGGTCGTAACACGTTTCGAGCGCATCTATCAGTTCATCGCCCGGCAGAACTTTGATGTCGGCAAACCCCGCAACCTTTATCTTCGGCAGAGCCTCGCAGGCATCTTCGGCAATCAGTTGGCGCAGGCGCGTAGCGTTCCACAAAATACCCGATTGCTGCTCCTGGCGTACCACTTGGGTCAAGTCCACTTCCTGCACCTCCAGTCCGTAGCCTTTCAAGGCATCTGCAAACAGAGCGGGACTCTGCTCCTCGCCCACTGGCGGAAGCTGTGCCGTATCTCCCATCAGCAAAAGGCGGCATCCCATACCCGAATAGACAAACTGCACCAGGTCGTCCAGCAAACGCCCCGTGCCGAATGCCGAACCCGACAGACCGTCATTGGCAATCATCGACGACTCATCGACAATATATAATGTATGAGTTGTCAAATTATCGTTCACCGAAAAGTTGCCCGTCTCATTGGAAAAAGATTGCTGTCTATAAATTTTTTTATGAATTGTAAACGCCGGATGTCCCGCATAAGCGGAGAAAACCTTCGCCGCCCGCCCCGTCGGAGCCAGTAATACCGACTTCTGTTGCAGCTTGTCCAAAGTCCTGACCAGAGCGCCCACCAGCGAGGTCTTACCCGTACCTGCATAGCCACGGAGCAGAAAAACCGTCTCACTACGGGGCGCGAGAAGGAAGTCCGACAAAGATTTTATAGCAATTTCCTGCTCCGGAGTTGGTTGATAAGGAAAATTTTCCTTAATTTGCCTTTCTAAATAGTTATTTATCATTTTTGTAAGAGAAAAAAGTAACGGGAACTGTCGTTTTTAAATTTATTTCTTTTATTTTTGCGGTGCGAATATAACAACTAAAAAACATATTTATCATGAAAACAGTTTTTAATATCGTTTTAGGCTTGTGTGCCCTGGCTTTAGTTTATATCTGCTATGCCAGCATCATGGGTCCTATAAACTTTGAAAAAGCCAAGAAACAAAGAGACGCAGCAGTAATTGCCCGCCTTATCGACATTCGTAAAGCGCAGTTGGAATACCGTGGTTTGCACAACCAGCAATATACTGCCAGCTTCGATACGTTGATTGACTTCGTAAAGAATCAGAAACTTCCGTTTATCTTCAAGCAGGGTGAATTGGACGACAAGCAGTTGGAAGACGGCTTGACTGAAAAGAAGGCTATCAACATCATCAATAAGGCCAAAAAGACGGGTAACTATGCAGAAGTCAAGAAATGGGGATTGGAAAACTTCAAACGCGATACCATGTGGGTAGCCGTGCTGGACACTATCTTCCCGAAAGGCTTCAATGCCGACTCTATGAGATATGTTCCTTTCGGCAACGGTGCACAGTTTGAAATGGCTATCAAGAACGATACTGCCAAATCCGGTGCTCCTTTCTGCCTGCTCGAAGTCAAGACTCCGTATGAAGTATATCTGAACGGTCTCGACAAACAGGAAATCGCTAACCTGAAAGATGTTCAAACCAAGTTGGGCAAATACTCAGGTCTGATGATCGGTAGCCTGGAAACAGCCAACAACAACGCCGGTAACTGGGAATAATCCACCGACACAATACGTATGATAGAAACGACTGATTTTAGTAAATCGGAACAATATACCTTATCCATCCGTCTGAGTACGGATGGATTTTCTTTTTCTATATTCAATCCGCTCGGCGAAGGCAGATTTTCTTTCCACGAGCACGGAGTGGACGATTCCCTGTCCCTCACTGCCAACCTGAAACAGGCTTTCCGCGAAACGGACTGGCTGAAGAATCCTTTCCGCCGTATCAATGTCCTTATGGCGGGCAAACGCTTTACATTCATTCCGTTGGAATTCTTTGAGGACGAACAGGCGGAAACCGTATTCTATCATAATCACTCCAGACAAGACAACGAGCTGGTGCAATACAACATCTTGCATAAGAACAATATAGTCGTACTGTTTGGAATGGACAAAAGCGCCTGCTCCCTTTTACGCGAACAGTATCCCGACGTCCGTTTCTATGCGCAGGCAAGCCCTCTCATAGAGTACTTTGCGGCAAAGAGCCGCCTGGGCAATTGCCGAAAAATGTATGTGCACCTGCGCAAAGAAGCGGCAGAGATATACGCCTACGAACGCGGCCGGCTGGCATTCGCCAACACCTTTGCCTGCAAGGAGACAAACGACCGCCTCTATTACATCCTCTGTGTATGGAAGCAGCTCGGCATGGCACAGGAACGCGACGAGCTCCACCTCACCGGCGAACTGTACGACAAAGAGCAACTGCTGCCCGAACTGAAAAAATTTATCCGGCAGGTATTCATCATGAACCCTGCCGCCAATCTCGACCTACAAGCCATCAACCTATGCGAGTAATTAGCGGAATATACAAAAGAAGGCGTTTCGACGTGCCCCATACTTTCAAGGCACGCCCCACAACCGATTTCGCCAAAGAGAATCTGTTTAATGTACTGTCCAACTACATGGACTTTGAAGAAGGCGTACGCGCACTCGATTTATTTGCCGGTACAGGCAGCATCAGCATCGAGCTTGTGTCCAGAGGCTGCGACCAGGTAATCAGCGTAGAGAAAGATCGCGACCATTACGCTTTCATCTGCAAGGTAATGAAAGAACTCAAGACCGACAAATGCCTGCCTGTCCGCGGCGATGTATTCAGATATATACAAGGCAGCCGCGAACGGTTCGACTTTATCTTTGCCGACCCGCCGTACGGACTCAAAGAGCTTGAAACCCTGCCCGACCTCATTTTCGACAACAACCTGCTGAAAGAAGACGGCCTGTTCGTGCTGGAGCATGGAAAAACCAATAACTTCGAGGAACATCCCTGCTTTTTGGAAAGAAGAATCTACGGCAGTGTCAATTTCTCTTTCTTCGGCATTCAAGGCTGAAAGCTACAGTAACGGTGCCAGCAGCCGCACTATGCTTTCTGCCGCCTTACGGTGCCAGGGACGTTTCTCCCAATTCTTGGAGAATACCTGCACACATTCCCGCTGATCCTGCAAGAATATCTCACGCATCTGCAATGCGGTCTCGGTGTCGTATATAAAGGCATTCACCTCAAAATTATGCTCGAAACTGCGGAAATCCACGTTCGTAGAGCCTACTGTGGACAATTCGTCATCCGATACCATGAGTTTGGAGTGCAGGAAACCTTTTTTATAAAAGTACACCTTGACACCTGCACGCAACGCCTCTGCCAGATACGAGCAGGAGCCCAGATGCGTCAGCCTGTTATCCGCACGATAAGGCAGCATAAGACGCACATCCACCCCTGCCAGTGCAGCCGTCTGCATGGCTACGAGCACGGCTTCCGTCGGAAGAAAATAAGGAGTCTGTATATAAAAGTATTTCCGGGCGCCGGTTATCGCCATGACAAGTCCCTGCATGATTTCTTTCCAGGGACCTATCGGTTCGGCCGTTACAATCTGCGCCAGTGAAGTGCCGCAGGCATCCACCTTCGGGAAGTAGCGGGCAGACGTAATCAAGGTACGGTCTACAAAATACCAGTCGAGCAGAAAAGCCGTTTGCAGGCCATGCACAGCCTTACCTTCCAGCAGCAGGTGCGTATCACGCCAGATGCCCCATGAAAAGCCGCGCATATAACGTTCGGCCAGATTCATTCCGCCTACAAAGCCCACGCGCCCGTCAATGACTACAATCTTGCGGTGGTTGCGGTAATTCACCTTGCTGGTGAACAAAGGAAAACGTACTTTCAGGAAACTGCGCACTTCCACTCCCGCCTCGCGCATCTGTTCATAAAAGCGGTTGGGAACATGCCAGCATCCCACATCATCATAAATCACACGCACTTCCACTCCCTGCTTCGCTTTCTCCATCAGCACATCGCGCACCATACGGCCTATGGCGTCATCCTCGAAGATATAAAACTCCATGTGGATGTGCCTGGTCGCCTTTTGCAATTCGCGCAGCAAGGATTGAATCATGGAAAGTCCCCGCGTATAGACTTCCACACGGTTTCCATCGAAAGGAAAAGCCTGGTTGGTGTTGCGAAACAGAGAGATAAGGCGGCCGTAATTTGCCGGAAGCGCACAGGAATCCTGAGCAAGATATTCGGCCATCGGCTTCTTCAACAGACGGTTGTAACTCTTCTTGCCAATGACACGCACCCGCCTTTGGCTGCGGCCGAAGAAGAAGTAAAACACCAGTCCCACCACTGGAAGGAACATCAGCACCAATATCCACGCCATTGTCTTTACCGGATTCCGGTTATCGAGAATGATAACCGTGATTGTTCCGATAATTGCGCCAAAATAGATAATATCGAATGCTACTGTGGCAATCAGGCCGGCTATGAAGTTCCAATCAAGCATACATTTGTCACAAGAAGAAATAAGTCCCGAATAAAAATCAAAACAGATTTTAAAACAAATATATGAAAAAGGAAGGAAGTTTTACGACCTATTACATTGATTAACATTAGAACGGACGCCGCCCGCCGCCAAAGCCACCCCGGTGGCCGCCCGGACCGGGACCGCCGAAGCCTTGCCTGCCACGCATGCTTTCGCGCGCACCCTTACCGCCAAAAATATTCAAACGGTAAATGAAATGCAGCATGCAGTAGCTATTGACACCATTATAAGACGACACCGATCGGCCATCCGCCGTCAACGAGCGGCTGATGTTGCTCTGTTGTTTCAGGATATCGTACATCTCGAAGCTCACAGTCGCCGCACCTTTCAGGAACGACTGCGAAAGTTGCGCGTTCCAGATCAACTCGTTGCGGCTCATGCTGCTGTCCGTATAGCCGCGGCGGCTTTGATTGGTGATATTGGTGGAAAGCGTCATCTTCCAGGGCATCGTGATATTGGTCAGCGCACCGTAGGAGAAAGTATAGGGATTCTGGTTATTCTCCGGGCGCAATTTGCTGCGCTCTGCCGTATAGGAAACCGAACCGTTCACTCCGAATTCAAACCAGTCGTTACGGTAGGCCCCGTTCACCCGCTCGCTCAGCATAAGTTCGGTGGTGGTATTCTTGTTATCCTGTTTCGTATTCTGATCGTATAGGAAAGCCACGTTGTTATTGTATCTGAGTTGCGAAAAAGAGTTTACCGTAAACTTCTTGTTCTTCAACGCCGTATTGAATCCGAACATACCGAAAGCGCTCCAGTTGCCGTTGATATTCTTGGGCGTAGTGGTCCGTCCGCCGGTTTGCTCGTTGTACACCGTACTGTTGCTGATGCTGTTCTGCGTGGTCGAGAAGCTGAGATGTGTCATCATTCCGCGCTGCAACTCACCATTATAAGTATTGTAGAAGAGGCGCATATTGTGCGTAAATGCCGGCTTCAGTCCCGGATTTCCGACTCTGATATTCAGCGGATTCGAGTTGTCGGCAATAGGCAGCAGGTTCTCCATGCTCGGCTGACTGCTGCGTCCACGATACATAAAACGCAACTGGCTCACTTTAGAAAAACGGTAACGGAAATCAATGTTCGGGGCAAAGTTGAATACGTTTCGGGCCGTATCAATCATATAATCCCCGCGCTTATAGGACAATACCGAATGCTGCGGCTGGAAAGACATCCCCGCACTCAACTGATACTTCTCACGGATGAAGCGCAACGACACGGACGCATCGTGGTTGTAGTATCTGTACTCCGCATATTTGCCCAGGCTATCCACGGCATGCGACTCGTATCCGGACGGCAAAGGCCCGTTGATGTCCCACTCCGGATAGTCCAGCATATCGAATGTGGTCTTGTCGCTCTCGCTGTACTTGTATTGGAACTGATAGCTGAACTGCAGGAAAGTGGCGCGTGCAATCGGTTCGCTGTACGTAACCTGGGCGCTATAATTATAATTGTTGGTAGGTGTTGTGATATACTGGTTGCGATACAGCACGGAGTCTCCGCCCAACGCGTTCAATATCTGGTAATAGCGGGTTTCCGACTGCCTGTACTGGTCGTTGTCGTTGTCGCCGTAGCTAAAGCGTCCGCGGAAGGTTATGTTACGTCCGCGGTTATTCAGCTTCCTGTTGAGTTGCAGCGTGGCGGATGTCGAAATGCTTTTGCTTTTGGTCAGAGAAGCATCATTCGTTGCATTGACACGGATATTTTCCAAAGGGTCGTCTTCCAGCTTGTCGAAGTCGAGAAAATCGTTCGGGTTGGCAATCAGGCTATACGGGTCTGAGTTGAATGTTCCCGATTCCGAACCGGAAGTACCGTTTGTCTTGCCGTAAGAGAAGTTAGGACGGAAAATGATATTCGTCATCGAATCCGGCTTCCACTCCAGACGGAAGTTGGCAAAGACATCCGAATTCTTGTTCTTGTTGACAGCGTTCGAATTGGAGTATGAACTTCCGTTCTGCAGGAAACGTTCCGAAGAGTTGGTACTGATAATGTCCGCACCTTTATAATCATAGCGGACGCTACCGTCAAGCTCCAGTTTTGAAGTCTCCGTCGCAAAGTTCGCTCCCAGTGTTTTCGTGGCTACCAAACCGTTGTTCCTGCGCCAGCGCGGACCGCCGCCGCCACCGGAGAACCCCTGGTCGTTGACATTATTGGCAGAACCAATCAAAGAGAATTGCGTCTTATCGACAATGTAATTTACCATCATGCGTGCCATATAACGGTCTTCCGTACCATAAGCCACATCCGCATTGCCAAACCATCCCTTATTCATACCTTTCTTCACGGTAAGGTCGAGCACCGTCTCCTCTTCACCGTCATCTATACCGGTGATGCGTGCCAGGTCGGACTTCTTATCGTAAGTTTTCAGTTTATCAATTATATCCACCGGCAAGTTCTTCAAGCCCGTCTTTATATCGCCCCCGAAGAACTCTTTGCCGTCCACCATGATTTTCTTCAGCTCCTTACCGTTAATCGTCACATTGCCATCATCATCGATTTCCGCACCGGGCAGTTTCTTCACCAGTTCTTCCAGCATCGCCCCTTCCGGCGTGCGATAGGCAGAGGAACTGTACATCAGCGTATCTTCCACCACCTGCACTTGCGGCGCTTCCGCCACTACCACAGCCTCGGCAAGCATAATGGCATCCGTTTCGAGCGTTATCGTACCCACATTTTTATTGCGCACGTTGGCGTAGAGATGCAGCGGTAGAAACTTATTCTTAAAACCTATATAGGAAACTTTCAGCACATATTTCCCCGCATTCACCTTCGGCAGGGTAAAGTAGCCGTTTCCCGTAGTGGCAACACCGGCTGCATAAGCGCTGTCCGGCAACGATAGCAATTGAATGGTAGCTTGCACCGCAGGCTCGTTCGTGTCTTCAAGCACGCGGCCGGATACGGTGATGTTTTTGGTTTGTGAAAAAGCAGACAATGCCGTTGCCAGCAACAGCACCGCCGCAGTGATAATTTTTTTCATGCCCTGTCTTCTAAATAATCAACACTGTTTATTTGTAACTGATTCTTTTGACAAAAGTACGGGCAAAAGGTTTAACGGGTTACAGAATGATTTTGTTTAATTACCGGTTATTCCGCTTGAACAGGTTGTCCACGGTCGCTTTCTTTATGCCGAATTCAAGGCAGAGGACGTTCATAATCAGGAATATCAGGAAAGAAGAAGAATCGACGGACATAATATCGCCCTGCGCCACCCTGTACAGCATGCCTCCAAAAATAAAGAGCACGGTAAGGAACATCGCATTGCGCGTGGCTTTGTTGCGTATCTCCTCTGTCGCCTTGCATTCGCCTTTCGTCAGCGCAAAAAGTATCATCAATGCCCCCAGCATCATCAGGAGTTTGGAACACTCTTTATAAAACAGCAGATTGGCATCTGTAACCCTGCCCGTCAGCATCATCAGGAACGGAAGGAACAAGGCCAGCGCAATTACGAAATAGCCCAACGGACGGCAGTATACGGGAAGTAAAGCTTTCATTTTCTTACATACAAATTAAAGGTTACGGTGCGGACACCTTACAAATACATAGATTTTCGGAAACAAAGATAACGTTTTATTGTTGAAAGAACTATCTTTGTAGCATAATAAATAAAGAGAGCAATGCTCCCTTCCATAATTTACAACTTCTAATCCGTAATAAGTCAAATGAGTAAACAAGAAGTAATCCTCTGCAAGGAGTTGGAAAACGACCTGACGCATGCCATCGGAAAATGTCCTCACGACAAGCTTTTCATCCTTACCGACGAACATACGCACCGCCTTTGCCTGCCGCAACTGCAAAGCATCCCCGCACTGGAAGATGCCGCCGAAATCATTATCGGAGCAGAAGACGTGCACAAGAACCTGGAAACGCTGGCTTCTGTGTGGCAGGCTCTGAGCGAACAGGGAGCCACCCGCCATTCGCTCTTGATAAACCTGGGCGGCGGAATGGTCACCGACCTCGGCGGCTTTGCGGCTGCCACTTTCAAACGCGGCATTGCATACATCAACATCCCTACCACCCTGCTTGCCATGGTAGACGCATCCGTAGGCGGAAAAACAGGCATCAACTTCAACGGACTGAAGAATGAAATCGGTGTCTTCGCCCCTGCTTCCTCCGTCTTGCTGGAAACCGGGTTCCTGCGCAGCCTCGATGCCCGCAACTTTTTCTCCGGCTATGCCGAAATGTTGAAGCACGGACTCATCAGCACTTCCGACCATCTGGCGGAGCTGCTGTCTTTCGATACAGAAAACATCGATTACTCCGCACTCAGGACAATGGTAGGGCGCTCTGTACAGGTAAAGGAAGATATTGTAGAACAAGACCCCAAAGAGCACGGCATACGCAAGGCGCTCAATCTGGGACACACCATAGGACATGCTTTCGAGAGTCTTGCCCTGGCCGAAAACCGTCCGGTACTGCATGGTTATGCCGTGGCGTGGGGACTTGTGTGTGAACTTTACCTCTCCTACCTCAAAGCCGGCTTTCCTAAAGATAAAATGCGCCAGACCATCCAATTTATCAAAGAGAATTACGGTGCTTTCGTCTTTAGCTGCAAGCAATACGACAGCCTTTACGAACTGATGTTGCATGACAAGAAAAACACTGCCGGCATCATCAATTTCACGCTGCTGAAAGAGGTAGGCGATATCTGCCTGAACCAGACGGCGGACAAAGAAACGATTTTCGAGGTGTTCGACTTTTACCGGGAATGTATGGGGGTATAAATCCCTCACTTTCCCAAGAACTGCATATACTGCTGTTGTGCTTTGTCCAATAAAGCCTCATCTATGCGGCTTTCCTGCCGGAAGAGAGAACACCCCGGGCCGCATCCGTTTCTTTTAACCTTCCTGTCCCAGTTCCCAACAATCTGCCCTTCGTAAAGTATTACCGGAAAGAACAGTCCGTTCCTCGTAAAAGCTTTGGAATAGTGTTCGGAAGGGAGCACATCCGTCCGGTCTTTATAACCCAGCAGCAGTTCATCGTACGGCGGCAGAAACCGTATATGCCCTTTTATGCTGCCGCGGGTTCTGCCGGACTCATGAAGATACCAGGTCTGCCCTTTCCACTGCTCTTCCGTCAGTTCACTGCCTATCAGGTATATACCTTGTTTCGCTTCCGTTACGGATAGTCCGGACCACCACACAAAATCCTGTAAAGTGGCAGGGGTATGACTGCGGAAATAGTTCCTTGCCAAACGTGCCAGAGCCTCGTCCTTCGTTATGTCCGGCACAGGTGGTACGCACTCTTCCAGAAGCATGTAAGCATGCTTTCCGCCTTTAGACTCTCCTCCGCAAACGATGCCTTCCACTTCCGCCCGTACCATAAAGCGGGTCACATGATAGTTGTCCGCCGCCAGCCCCGAATGCCGGAAGTGTTCCGCTATTTCCAGCCTGGTCAGCCTTTTCTTTCCGGCAAGAATCGTTTCCAATGCACGATTACTTTTACTGTAAAGTTCCTCGGATATCTCTTCCCTGCCTTTGGCGTATGCCTCATTGGCAGCTTTTATACGCCGGGCAGAGAGCTTCAGCATCCAACGAATATCTTCTGCCGCCACCAGATGCCACGTAGGGCGCATTACGTGCGTTCTTAAAATCTCTCCTTTCTGCAACGCTTCTTCCACCGTCCGGACAGTGGCCGAAGCCAGGCGCATACCCACCGCCCATTTAGCCATTGCATAATCCTGTGCCTGGACAGCTCCCATCCAGGACACCAACTCTTTCGGAGAATGAAACAAAGGATTCGCCAACTGCTGGTTCAACAAGCGCAATTTAGGTATATCCATCATCAAATATATTGTTTATACGGTTTATAACTGCTTTTGGGAAATGGCAAAGCTAATATAAATAAACAAAAAAAAGGTAATATGCCCCAAAGAATCATCTGTTTTTCCGGCCGGATATTGCAATCACCTACTATTTCAGATTTATTTAACAATAAGAAAGCACTGATAAACAGCGAATTTTAAAATAAAGGTAAAATAAAGGCAATAAAAAATCACAGAAGTATTTGCTATTTCAAAATAAAGACGTACTTTTGCATCCGCAATTCGGGGTGTAGCTCAGCCCGGTTAGAGTACGCGTCTGGGGGGCGTGTGGTCGCTGGTTCGAATCCAGTCACCCCGACTGGTAAAAATGAAGGAGTTAAGTGATAAACTTAGCTCCTTTTTCTTTTATATATGACACATTTATAACACAAATCGTGGGTCAGTAGATTTTTACGGATCAACGTAACAATCTGAGGGATTTTATATTTAAGCATATAATTTAGCAAGTCTATATAAGAAAAAAGCTCTATCTCTTACTCCTCTGAACTGTGCTCTAAATGCTTTGATTTTAGCATTGAATGACTCTGCTGCGGCATTGGTTGCCCTCCTTTCAAAGAAATTGATTATATCCAGATAATGTGTTTGTATAGAACGTGCGACCCTTCCAAAGGTGAGGAACCCCGATTTATCTACTTCATCATACCACCTTGCCAGCCTTGTCAAAGCAATATCCTTAAACTTACACTGATGATAGATTAAGCCTAACCGCATAGACAGATAATGGATCAACGTAACAATCTGAGGGATTTTATATTTAAGCATATAATTTAGCAAGTCTATATAAGAAAAGAGCTCTATCTCTTACTCCTCTGAACTGTGCTCTAAATGCTTTGATTTTAGCATTGAATGACTCTGCTGCGGCATTGGTTGCCCTCCTTTCAAAGAAATTGATTATATCCAGATAATGTGTTTGTATAGAACGTGCGACCCTTCCAAAGGTGAGGAACCCTGATTTATCTACTTCATCATACCACCTTGCCAGCCTTGTCAAAGCAATATCCTTAAACTTACACTGATGATAGATTAAGCCTAACCGCATAGACAGATAATATCCTTTCTTTATATCGGGATATTCCTTGAAAAGAATTTCAGCCCGTATTCTTTGAGACTGAGTCCATA